>JBKJTM010000461.1:0-3558 GCA_046590805.1 Usitatibacter sp. | reverse complement strand
GGCGCCGCGAGCAGCCGCGGCGCCTCGCGATTGAAGCGGACGATGTCGCGCAGCATTCCGAGGAACGAGGGCCGCAGCAGGTTGCGCCGCTGGGCGAAGAGCCCGTTCAGGTCGGTGCCGTTGTACTCCAGCCCGCTCGCCTCGTCACGCACCGAGAAGCTCATGCTGCTTTCGCGCGAGGCGACGCCGAGCCGTCCGAGCAGGTCGTCGAACAGCGGGTAGTTGCGGTCGTTGAACACGATGAAGCCGGTGTCCACGTCGTAGCGCCGTCCGTCCTGCTCTACCACGTGGGTGTGCGAGTGTCCTCCCACCCGGTCGCCAGCCTCGTACACCGTGACGTCGTGGCCACGGTAGAGCTCGCGCGCGGCGACGTTGCCGGCGATGCCGGTGCCGATCACCGCCACCTTCATGCCCGGGCCTCCCGCACCGCGGCGGGAACCGTGCGCAGGTCCCAGATGAGGCCCGCCGCCGCGAGCACACGCAGGCCGTAGTAGGCGACGTCGACCTCCCACCAGTAGAAGCCCTGCCGCGCGGAGCTGGGGAAGTGGTGGTGGTTGTTGTGCCAGCCCTCGCCGAAGGTGAGGAGTGCCAGCCACAGGTTGTTGCGCGAGTCGTCGCGCGTCGCATAGCGCCGGCTGCCGATGCGGTGCGCGAGGGAATTGATGGTGAAGGTCGCGTGGTAGAGCGCCACGGTGGAGATGCAGAATCCCCACACGACGAGCTGCGCGCCGCTGGTTCCGAGCTCCGGATGGGCGTGCGCGAGCCAGGTGCCCAAGGCGTACAGCGCCACGGCGAGGAGCGCGGGAACCGCCGCGTCGAAGCGGTCGAGCCAGCGAAGCTCGGCGAAGCGCGCGAGGTCGGTGACGCGCGCGGAGCGCGGGCCGAAGTTGCCCCGCGACAGGAACCAGCCGACGTGGCTCCAGATGAAGCCGTGCTGGAGCGAGGAATGGGTGTCCGCTGGCCGGTCCGCGTGGGCGTGGTGGTGGCGGTGGTGCGAGGCCCACCACAGCGGCCCGCGCTGCGCCGCGGAGGCGCCGAGCAGGGCGAAGGCGAATTGCGCCGCGCGCGTGGTGCGGAAGGCGCGGTGCGAGAAGTAGCGGTGATAGAAGGCGGTGATCGCGAACATGCGCAGCGCGAAGAGCGCGCCCGCCAGCGCGATGGCCGTTGCGCTCGCGCCGACCCAGATCACGCCGGCGCAGCCGAGATGTATGGCGAGGAACGGCACCACGCGCGGCCACTCGATGCGGCGCTCGTCCCCGGGCTGCGGCGCCTCGGGCATCGGCCCGTTGTCGAACCAGCGCCGCAAGGCGGCGATGCGGGCGCGGCTCACGGCTTCGCTTCCGGCGGGCGCTGCGGCATCTTGCGCAACGTGGCCGTGTCGTACCCCGCCGCCGCGAGGAACGCGAGCATCTCGCGGTATTCGCCTTCGGCCACGCTCGGCAGCCGCGCCATGATCCAGGCGTAGTCGCGCTTCTCGCGCGCGACGATGACGCGCGAATAGTCGGCGGCGAGCCAGGCGATGCGGTAGTCGGCTCGGAAGGGCCAGACGAACTGCATGTCCCACACGGCATTCCACGCGCGCTCCCGCACGAAGCCCTTCGGGGTGTAGCGGCGCGGCGGCCCGTCGAAGCCGCCGTCACGGAACGTGTAGGTGGTCTCGATGGTGCCGTCCGTCGCCAGCCGGTAGGACTCGACGGCGCCGAACGCCTCACGATCGATGAAGGTCGGCGTCGCCGCGATCACGTACCAGTCGCCCATGAAGCGTCCGAGGTCCACGTTTGCCGCGAGGGGAAGCGGGCGTTCCGGGGCCGACTGGCAGGCGGCGAGCAGCAGGGCGGCAAGAGGAGCGATGAGCGGTTTCATGGTGTCAATCCAGTTCGTAGCGCAGCAGCCGGCCGCCGTCGGTGGCGGACTCCAGGGCGACCCACTCGTCGCCGGCATACCAGAGGTCGATGGAAAGGCGCGTGCCGGTGAGGCGATGGCGCCGCGTGTCGACGAGGCGCCCGCGCACCGAGCGCGCCTCGTTGCCGACGAATGTCGCCTTCACCGCGGTGAGCTCCCCGGTCTGGGCATTCAGAAGACGCGGCTCGGCGAGGATGGCGGGGTCCCAGTAGGCGAAGGTCTTGAGGCAGCCGCCGTGTTCCTCCCGGCCCGCGGGGCGCACGAGTTGCATGCGGCCGGCGCGCGGCGAGAGGCGCACTTCCTCCACCGTCCCGTTGGTCACCGTGCGGGCGTCGAGGCCGGCGAGGCATCCGCCGCGCCAACGCTCCTCGGCGCGGTGGTCGTAGCTGAAGGCGGTCACGAACAGGAACCGCACCTCGAACTTCGCGGTGCTCGTGAGCCGAAGCTCCTCGCCCTGGCGCTCCTGCGCGAAGCGGTGGCGGCCGATCTCGTCGCCGTCGAGGAAAACCCTGAAGTTCCACGTGCGCCCATGGGCATGCGTCGTGAGTCCCAGGATCGCGATGGCCGCCAGCAGCATCTTCATGGCGCGCGCCTCGGGCCGGGGAAGAACGCGTTGGTGCGCGCCGCGTACTCGCGATAGCCGGGGCGCCGCTCGCCGATGTCGCGCTCGAGGAGCGCCACGCCCGAGACCTTGAGCAGCAGCACGGTCATGATGAGAGGCGAGAAGATCGTCCACGCGCCGCCCGCGCCGAGCGCGATGGCGTACAGGCCCCACCACACGCAGAACTCACCGAAATAGTTCGGGTGGCGGCTGTAGCGCCACAGTCCCCGGTCCATGACGCGGCCCTCGCTCGCCGGGTCGCGCTTGAAGCGCACGAGCTGCGCGTCGGCGATCGCTTCGAGCGCGATGCCCGACGCTGCGAGCGCGGCGCCGGCGATGTCGAGCGCTCCCAGAGGAGCGCCGCCTGCGAAGGAAGCAGCGAGCGGCGCGGCGACCAGCCAGGCGAGGAACGCCTGCAACCCGAACACCAGGTACACGCTCTTCCAGGCGAACCCGGGCTCGTTGCGCGCGCGGATCGCCTGGTAGCGCCGGTCTTCGGGCGCACTCCAGTTGCGCAGGGTGAGGTGCGCCGCGAGGCGCAGCGACCAGGCGGCCACCAGTGCCAGCACCAGCGCGCTGCGCTCGGTCCACGGCGTCGTGGCGGCGTAGATCGCCGCGGCGAGCAGGAAGAAGAGCGACCAGAAGATATCCACCAGCCCCGCATTGCGCCGCGCGGTGGCGATCGCCCAGGCGACGAGGGCGAGCGCTGCGAGGGCCGGAAGGGCTCCGGCCCAGGTGGCGACCGCGCTCATGGGCGCGCGTACCCGTCGAGGCGAATCCCGAGCCGCAACAGCGCTGGCGTGCAGAACGCCCACGCGGCGGCGATCGCGGCGAGCGCCGCGAGAGGGGCGGCGAGCTCCAGGGCACCCATGCGAGCCCCCGCGTAATACGCGGCGGGCGCGCCGATCGCGCCCAGCAGGACCGCGATCCCGGGCCGACCGCGCAGGAAGCGCAGCGACACATTGAGCGTGGTTCCGAACATCGCCCACAACGCGATCATCCATGCGGGCGCCATGCCGTAGGGCCACGTGTCCAGCGGGTAGCGCACCCAATCG
>JBKJTM010000360.1:0-15965 GCA_046590805.1 Usitatibacter sp. | reverse complement strand
CGGCCGCGGCCATGCTAGCCCCGCATCACGGCTTCGATGTCAGCCACCGTCTTCGGCGCCTCGGCGGTGATGATGTCGCAGCCGCCGGGGGTCACGACCGCGTCGTCCTCGATGCGGATGCCGATGTTCCAGTACGCCTTCGGCACGTTCGCGGCGGGCCGGATGTAGAGGCCCGGCTCGACGGTGAGCACCATGCCGGGCTTCAACTTGCGCCACTTGCCCTTCTGCATGTAGTCGCCGGCGTCATGGACGTCGAGTCCCAGCCAATGTCCGGTGCGATGCATGTAGAACTGCTTGTACGAGCCGTTCTCCAGCACCTCGTCGACGCTGCCCCGGCAGAGCCTCAGGTCGATGAAACCGCGAACCAGCACGCGGGTCGCGGCATCGTGGTAATCGATGAAGTCGGCGCCCGGCCTGACCGCCTTGATCGCCGCCTCCTGGGAGGCGAGCACCAGCTCGTAGATGTCGCGCTGCGGGCTGCTGAAGCGGGCGGCGATCGGGAACGTGCGGGTGATGTCCGAGGCGTAGCTGTCCAGCTCGCAGCCGGCATCGATGAGCATCAGCTCGCCCTTGTTCAGCTCGGCGCCGTTGTCGCGGTAATGCAGCACGCAGGCGTTGGCGCCGGCGGCGACGATGGAGCCATAGGCCGCGGCGCGCGCGCCGTTGCGCAGGAACTCGTGGATCAGCTCCGCCTCGACCTCGTACTCGCGCTTGCCCGGCGCGGCGACCTTCATCGCGCGCACATGCGCGGCGCAGGAGATCGACGCGGCGCGCCGCATGATCGCGATCTCGTGCTCGTCCTTGAATAGCCGCATGTCGTTCACGTCGGCACGCACGTCGCGGATCTGGACCGGGGCGGTGACGCCGGTGCGCGCGCGCGCGCGCACTGCATTCAGCCAGCCGGCGATGCGCAGGTCCCATGAGGGATCCGCGCCCAGCGGCGTATGCAGCGCCTCCTGGTTGGCGAGGAGGTCCGGTAGGCGCGCGTCGAGCTCGCCATACGGATATGCCTCGTCGAAGGCGAACATCTCGCGCGCATTCTCGGGCCCGTGGCGGTAGCCGTCCCAGATCTCGCGCTCGAGGTTCTTCTCGCGGCAGAAGAGGATCGTGCGCGGCTTGGCGCCCAGCACCATCACCAGCACCGCCTCGGGCTCGCGAAAGCCGGTGAGGTAGTAGAAGCCGCTGTCCCACCGGTAGTCGTAGTGGGTATCGGCATTGCGGTGGCGCTCGGGCGCGGTCGGAAGCACGACGATTCCGTCGCCCAGGGCCCTGCCAAGGCGCGCGCGGCGCGCCTTGAACGGCTTCACCTGCAGGGGGTTTTCGAGCTTCATGGCGAAATTTTACCTCGCTTGGTTCAGGGTGCGCCCCGAGTCCTGCCGTGCTCGCGCATCAAGGCCGCGAGCGCAGGCTCCTCGCGCTCCAGCGCCTCGACCACGCGCGGGATTTCCTGTGGACGATTCTGCGACAGCTTGAACTTGCCTTCGATGCGCTCGACATCGATCGAGAACCCGACGATCGCCTTTAGCAGCCCGGAGACGAAATCCGCGGGCAGCTCCGACATTCTCCACGGATTGGGCCTGCCGTCCTCGTAAATTGCCGACAGCCGCATCAGCAGCTCGTGCAGCTCGGCTTCCTCCATCAGGGTCGCCTTGCCGCGGGCATGGACCACGGCGTAGTTCCAGGTGGGCACCGCGGGATGTTGCTGGTACCAGCCGGGCGACACGTAGCCGTGGGGGCCGTGGAAGATCGCGAGCACCTCGGGCGCGCCCTCCAGGGATTGCCAGTGCGCGTTGGCGCGCGCCACGTGGCCCAGCAGCCGCACTTTTCCTTCCGGTCCGCGCTCGGCCACGAACGGGATGTGGCTCACCTCGAGGCCGGCCCCGCCACCGGACACGAGGGTCGCAAAGGCATGGCGCTGCACGAAGTCGAAGATCCGGTCGGGATCGTGGGCAGCGAAATGCGGCGGGACGTAGAGCGTCATCGGGATAGCCTGCGATCGAGCGCTTCGAGCTGCGCGGGCGTGCCTACGTTATCCCACGGGCCGCGAAAATGCTCGCCGCTCACCTGCCCGGAATCCACGAACTCGTAGGCCCAGGGGAAGATCCTGAGCCAGGTCCCGGGGACGATGGCGCGGAAGAGCGCCGGGTGGAACAGCGAAATGTTGCCGTAGGTGAGGCGCTCGGCCTCGCGCGTGACGCGCCCGCCCGCGAGGCCCATGTCGCCGCCGGCATGCCACTGGGGGTTGTCGACCAGGACGAAGTGGGCCGCGGTCCGCTCCGGATCGCGCCCGAGCTCGGCGATGCGCGGGATCAGGCTCGAATAATCAAACGCGGTATGGATGTCGGCGCTCACGACCAGCGCCGGATCGGGGCCGAGAAGCGCCAGCGCCTGCGCCACTCCCCCCGCGGTCTCCAGCGCCACCGGCTCCGGCGAGTAGCGCAGCCTCACCCCGAAGCGCCCCCCATCGCCCAGCGCCTGCTCGATCGCCGCGCCGAAATGGGAGTGGTTGATCACGATATCGTCGAAGCCCGCGGCCGCGAGCCGCTCCAGCTGCCATTCGATCAGCGCCTTGCCGCCGACGCGCAGCAGCGGCTTGGGAAGCGCATCGGTGAGCGGGCGCATCCGCTCGCCCCGCCCCGCGGCCAGGAGGATGGCGCTCGGCATCAGGCGGGCGGCGGCTTCTCGAACTGGTCCAGCAGCCGTCCGAGGGGCGCGAGCTCGCTGTAGCGGCCGACCGCGTGGCGCATGTAGCCGATGAAGCGCGGCGTGTCCTCGACATAGCCCTTCTTGCCGTCGCGGTGGCGCAGGCGCGCGAAGATGCCGGCGACCTTGAGATGCCGCTGCAGCCCCATCCACTCGACGTCGCGCCAGAAGTCGGCGAAGTCCGGCCGCACCGGCAGGCCCGCGCGACGCGCCTTTTCCCAGTACCGGATGGTCCCGTCGAGGATGCGATCCTCTTCCCAGCTCACATAGGCGTCGCGGTACAGGCACGCGATGTCGTAGCCGATCGGCCCGGTCACCGCGTCCTGGAAATCGAGGATGCCGGGGTTGGGCTCGCAAGCCATCAGGTTCCGCGGCATGAAATCGCGGTGGACGTAGACCACCGGCTGCGCGAGGTTGTTGGCGAGGATCGTGGTGAACACCGCTTCCAGCGACGCGCGCTGCGCATCGGTGAGGCGCACGCCAAGATGGCGCTCCACGTACCAGTCCGGGAAGAGCGCCATCTCGCGGCGCAGCAGCTCTTCCGAGTATTCAGGGAGCACGCCCGGGCGAGTCGCCTCCTGCCAGCGCACCAGCGCGGTGGTCGCGGCGCCGAACAGCCGGTCGGTATCGCCCTCGCGCAGCGCGGCAAGATAGGGGCGCGTTCCCAGGTCGGTCAGCAGCAGGAAGCCCTGCGCCAGGTCCTGGGCGATCACTTCCGGCGCGTTCAACCCGGCGTCGCGGAACAGCTTCGCGATCCGCACGAACGCGGGCGTCGAGGGCTCGCGCTCCGGCGGCGCGTCCATCACGACATGGGTGCGCCCATCGTCGAGGAAGACGCGGAAGTAGCGGCGAAAGCTCGCGTCCGCGGATGCGGGCTCGACTCGAGGCGCCGTATCCGGCAATACCGTGCCGAGCCACGCGCGCAGCGCGCGAAAACGATCGTCCATGGGGGGAAGCGAAGCGGGGTTTTGCGTGTATCCTTCGCTGTTCATTCTAGCACCCGCGTAAGCCGAAGCTCCCCTCGATGTCGAAGCGCCTGCGCACGGCCGCGATCGCGCTTTCCTGCGCCCTGGCCCCCCTCAGCGGCAACGCGCAGATCTCCGACGACCTGCGCCTGCGGCTCGAAAAACAGCTGCGCCTCGCGCCGACACGGCCTGAGCGCGACAGCGCCAAATTCCTTTCCGCCGACCGCATCGTGGGCGAGCCCGACCGCAGCGTCGTCGCCACCGGCAACGTGGTCCTGCGCCAGCGCGGCGCCAGCATCCGCGCCGACCGGGTCGACTACCAGGTCGAGGAGCAGAAAGCCACGGCGACGGGCAACGTGCAGCTCGATCGATACGGCGACACCGCCACCGGCCCGCGCCTCAACTACAACCTCGCCAACGACACCGGCGAGATGGAATCGCCGCTCTTCGAGTTCCCGCGCACCGGCGACCGGCGCGTGGCCTCCCGCGGCAGCGCCGCGCGCGCGGTGCTGGGCGAAGAGCAGAAGACCCGGCTCTACGACGCCAGCTACACCTCGTGCCCGGTGCCGCGCGACGACTGGTACATCCGCGTGCGCGAGCTGGAGATCGACAGCGCCACCAACATGGGCCGGGCATACACCACCACGGTGTATTTCCTCGGCTTGCCGATCCTCTATTCGCCGTTCCTCTCGTTCCCGCTCGACAACAAGCGGCGCACCGGCTTCCTCGCGCCCACCTTCGGCACCTCGGGCAAGAGCGGCTTCGAGGTGGCGCTTCCTTATTACTGGAACATCGCGGAGAACCGCGACGCGACCCTCACGCCCAAGATCTACACCAAACGCGGGCTGCAGCTGGGGGCCGAGGCGCGCTATCTCGACGCCTCGTACAACGGCCAGTTCGATGGGGAGTTCCTGCCCCAGGACCGCATCGCCGAGAGGGACCGGTACTTCCTCGGCATGCGCCATGCGCACGCGCTCTGGGGCGGCTGGCGCGCCGCAGTGAACGCGCAGAAGGTTTCCGACGACGGCTATTTCCGCGACCTGTCCACCAAGATCGCCGCGACCTCCCAGACCAACCTGCCGCGCGACGCGCTCATCGCCTACGACGACGACGTATGGTCGCTCTCCGCGCGCGCGCTCGCCTACCAGACCTTGCAGGACCCGCTGGGACCGCGGGTGCCGATCCCGTATCGCATCCTGCCGCGCCTGCTCGCGACCGGCGTGCAGCAGAATTTCCACGGCATCGACTGGCAATTCCTGGGTGAATACTCCAACTTCCGCCACCCGGAGCTGGTGAACGGGCAGCGCGCGATCCTCTATCCCTCGGTTGCCTTCCCGATCCGGCGCAGCTACGGCTACGCGGTGGCCAAGTTCGGCTACCACATGACGCGCTATGCGCTGGGCGACAACGCCTCCGGCTTCGACGACCAGGCCAGCCGCTCGATGCCGATCTCGAGCCTCGACGCCGGGCTCTTCTTCGACCGTGACATGCGCTGGGGCGAACGCGCGTTCCAGCAGACCCTGGAGCCACGGCTCTACTACCTGCACGCCCCCTTCCGCGACCAGAGCCGGCTGCCGAATTTCACTACCGCGGAGTCGGACTTCAATTTCTCGCAGATCTTCACCGAGAACCGCTTCGTGGGCGGCGACCGCATCGGCGACGCGAATCAGCTCACGCTCGCGGCGACCTCTCGGCTGATCGAGTCCGCGACGGGGTTGGAGCGCTTCCGCGCGGCCCTGGGGCAGGTCTACTACTTCCGCCCGCCCGAGGTGATCCTGGGCGACACGCCGCGCGACAGCAAATCTTCGGACATCGTAGCGCTCGCCGCGAGCCAGATGGCGCCCACCGTATCGGTGGAGGCCGCGCTGCAATACACGCCGAACTTCAACCGCTCGCAGAAATTCACCCTGGCCGGCCACTACCTGCCGGTACCTGGAAGCATCATCAACGCGGCCTACCGCTATGCGCGCGGCTCCGTCGACGCCACCGACCCATCGAGGAGCGGCATCGAGCAGGTGGACCTGTCGACGCAGTGGCCGGTGGGCGGAAATGTCTCGATGCTCGCGCGCCTGAACTGGAGCATTCGCGACCGCAAGCTCCTCGAAGGGCTCGCGGGCTTTGAGTATAATGCGGGGTGTTGGCAGGTCCGCGCGGTTGCGCACCGCTTCATCACCGCGACGCAGCAGTATTCGACCTCCTTCCAGATCCAGCTCGAGCTTTCGGGCCTGTCGAGGATCGGAATCAATCCGCTGGAAACCCTCCGGCAGAACATCTCCGGCTACCGCCGCTCCGACGAGATCACCCCATGATGTCCATGTACTTCAAGCTTCGATTGGCCGCCGCCGCTTGCGCGGGCGCAAGCCTCGCCGCCGCCGCCCAGTTCATCACGCCGCCGCCACCGCGGCCGGCCGCGCAGCCCTCGCCCTCCCGCGTGATCCCCGTGGATCGCATCGTCGCGGTGGTGAACGACGAGGTGATCACGCAGAACGACCTGAACGAGCGCCAGGCGCTTCTCACGCGCCAGTTCCAGCGCCAGGGCGGGCAGCTCCCCGAGGCCGACGTCCTCGCGCGCCAGGTCCTCGAGCGCATGATCAACGACCTGCTGCAGGTGCAGCTCGCCAAGGAAACCGGCATCAAGGTCGACGATCCGACGCTCGACCGCACCATCGAGCGCATCGCGCAGGAGAACAAGCTCGAGCTTCCCGAGTTCCGCGCCGCGCTCGAGCGCGACGGCATCAAGTACCCCCGCTTCCGCGAGGACATCCGCAGCGAGATCGTCCTCGCACGCCTGAGGGAGCGCGAGGTCGAGAACGCCCTCGTGGTCACCGACGCCGAGGTGGACACGGAGCTCGCGCGCGCGGAGCGCGACCAGACCGGCGACTCGGAATACAACCTGGCGCACATCCTCGTGCTGGTGCCGCCGCAGGCGAGCGCCGACCAGATCGAGACGCGCCGGCGGCGCGCGCTGCTCGCGCTCTCGGAGGTGCGCAAGGGCACGGACTTCGCCCAGGTGGCGGCGACCTATTCGGATGCGCCCGACGCGACGCAGGGCGGCAGCCTCGGCTGGCGCCCCGCCGGGCGGCTGCCGACGCTCTTCCTGGAGTCCCTCGAGCGCATGCAGCCGGGCGAGGCGAGCGACATCCTGCGCAGCCCCAACGGATTCCACGTGGTGAAGCTCCTGGAGAAACGCGGCAAGACCGCGGCTGCCGGCGTGCAGCAGACCAACGTGCGCCATATCCTGCTGCGTGCCCGCGAGGGCCTCTCGGAAGCCGAGGCGCGCGAGCGCCTGCAGCGCCTGCGCGAGCGCATCGTCGCAGGCGGCGACTTCGCCGAGCTCGCGCGCACCAACTCGGAAGACGCGAGCGCGCAGAAAGGCGGGGACCTGGGCTGGGTCGCAGCCGGCGACACGGTGCCGGAATTCGAGCGCGTGATGAACGCGCTCAAGGACAAGGAGGTGAGCCAGCCCGTGCAGACGCCGTTCGGCTGGCACCTGGTGCAAGTGGTCGAGCGCCGCTCGGACGAGCTGAGCGAGGATCGCAAGAAGGTGGCCGCGCGCCAGGCGATCCGCGCGCGCAAGGCGGACGAGGCCTACCAGGATTGGCTGCGGCAGACGCGTGACCGCGCCTTCGTCGAGAATCGTTACGACGAACGATAGGCTGGTCGCGCTCACCGCCGGCGAGCCTGCCGGCATCGGGCCGGACCTGTGCGCGCTTCTTGCGGGCGAGCGCTTTCCAGGGCGGCTGGTGGTGATCGGCGACCCGGACGTGATCCGCGCCCGCGCGCGCTCCCGCGGCCTTGCCTTGGACATTCCCCCCTATCCCGGCCGCGAACGGGCGCCGGCCCTTTCCGTCCTCGCGGTTGCGGCGGCCGCAAGCGTGCGCGCGGGCGTGCTGGATGCGGCCAACGGCCGCCACGTCGTGTCCCTCATCGACCGCGCGCTCGAGGGCTGCCTCGCTGGCGAGTTCGACGCGATGGCCACCGCCCCGGTGCAGAAGAGCACCATCAACGACGCCGGCATTGCCTTCTCCGGCCACACCGAATACCTTGCGCAGCGCTGCGGCGTGGAGCGCGTGGTGATGCTGCTCACCGGCGGCGGCTTGCGGGTGGCCCTCGCGACGACCCACATCCCGCTTTCCGCGGTGCCGCGCGCGATCACCACGGCGGGGCTCATCCAGGTGCTGCGCATCCTCGACGCCGACCTGCGCCGCCGCTTCGGCATCGAGCGCCCGCGAATCCTCGTGGCCGGCCTGAATCCCCATGCCGGGGAGTCCGGCTACCTCGGAGGCGAGGAGATCGAGACGATCGCCCCGGCTATCGAGGCGTTGGCCGCCGAGGGCCTGGCGGTATCCGGACCCTATCCCGCCGATACCCTGTTCACGCCGCGGATGCTCGCCGGCGCCGACGCCACCCTCGCCATGTTCCACGACCAGGGCCTTCCGGTGCTCAAGCACGCGGCGTTCGGCGCCGCGGTCAACGTGACCCTGGGGCTGCCTGTCATACGCACCTCGGTGGATCACGGCACGGCGCTCGATCGCGCCGGCTCGGGGGAGGTCGACGCGGGCAGCCTGCGCGCGGCGATCGAGCTTGCCTTCGAGCTGGCCGCGCGGGCCGGCTGAGGCGCCCCGTGCTGCCGAGGCCCCGCAAGCGTTTCGGGCAGCATTTCCTCACCGACCGCCATTACCTCGACCGCATCGTCCATGCGATCGATCCTCGTCCCGCCGATGCGATGGTCGAGATCGGTCCGGGCACGGGACTTCTCACCGCCGAGCTGCTGAAGGGGGTCCCTCACCTGCACGTGATCGAGATCGATCGGGACCTCGCCGCCGGATTGCGGAGCCGCTACCCGGAACAGCTCGCGGTGCACGAAGGGGACGCCCTGGACTTCGATTTCGGCACGCTGCCCGCCGAGCTGCGGGTGGTGGGTAACCTCCCCTACAACGTGTCCACCCCGATCCTCTTCCGCATCGCCGGCTACGCCGAACGCATCCGCGATTGCACCTTCATGCTCCAGAAGGAGGTGGTCGATCGCATGGTGGCCGACCCGGACACGGCCGATTACGGGCGCCTGTCGGTGATGCTCCAGTACCGGTTCGCGATGGAGTCGGTGCTGCGGGTGCCGCCCGGGGCCTTCACGCCGCCGCCCAAGGTGGACTCCGCGGTGGTGCGCATGCGCCCGCTGCCCGCTGAACGCAGGCGGGCGCGGGACGAGGATCTCTTCGCGCGTCTCGTCGCCGCCGCCTTTTCGCAGCGGCGCAAGACGCTTCGCAACGCGGCGCGGGCCCTTGCCGGCGCGGCGGCCTTCGAGGCCGCGGGCATCGACCCCACCCGGCGCGGGGAGACGCTCTCGGTCGAAGAATTCATCGCGCTGTCTGATTCCGCGCACGCCGATTCGTCGTTACAATCGGATGGAGCCCACGGACCCCAGCCACGATGACCACGAAGAAGCCTTTCCCCGTTCCGGTGCGCACGTACTACTCGTGCCTCAAGTGCCCCGCCTATTGCTGCACCTACACCGAGATCGAGGTGAGCAAGCGCGACGTCGAGCGCCTTGCGAAGCACTTTTCCCTCACCTACGCCCAGGCCGAGAACCGCTTCACCAAACTTGACGCCAAGGGCAAGGTGCGGATGATGCGGCACCGCAAGGACAGCATCTTCGACTCGACCTGCATGATGCTCGACCAGGAGAAGCGCCGCTGCACCATCTACCACGCGCGCCCGGGGGTTTGCCGCACGTACCCGGACAGCACCCGATGCGGGTATTACGAGTTCCTCAAGTTCGAGCGCGAGCAGCAGGACGACAAGGAAATGGTCGCCCTCACCTGACGCTACGGGGACGGATCCCGGTTTCCCGGCGCAGCGATCAGTCCTGACGTGGGGTCCGTCCCTTGGTCAGGGCGCCTTCTGGATGAACTCGATCTTGTAGCCGTCGGGGTCCTCGACGAAGGCGATCACGCCGCCGCCGAACTTCATCGGGCCCGCGGGCCGGGTGACCTTGCCGCCCTTGGCCGCCACCGCGTCGCACGCCTTGTAGGCATCGGGCACCGCGACCGCGATGTGGCCGAAGGCGTTCCCCAGCTCGTAGGACTTGGTGTCCCAGTTGTGGGTGAGCTCGATCACCGCCTGCTCGCTCTCGTCGGCGTAGCCCACGAAGGCGAGCGTGAATCGCCCATCGGGATAGTCCTTCTGCCGCAGGACCTTCATGCCCAGCACGTGGGTGTAAAAGTCGAGCGAGCGCTGCAGGTCGACGACGCGAATCATGGTGTGGAGCAGTCGCATGCGGCCTCCGGATCGGGCATGGGTTGGCTAGACTAGACTAGAACGAACGATACAAATGGTCGGTCGCGAGCAGCTGCTTGCGCAACGCGCGGTGACCGGGGCATTGGCGCTCGACCTCCGCCCAGAACGCTCGCGAATGGTTCATGTGGCGAAGGTGCGCGAGCTCGTGGCAGATGACATAGTCCACCAGCGGCTCGGGCGCCTTCACCAGCCGCCAGGTGAGCCGCACCTCGCGGCGCGTGTTGCAGCTGCCCCAGCGCGCCAGGGCGGAGGACAGCATGAGCCGCGGCGGCTCGATCGCCGAGCGCGCGCAATGGTCGACGACCCGTTGCTGCAGGTAGGGGAGCGCGAAGCGCTTGTACCAGGTGACGACCGCTTTGCGGATCGCCGCGTCGGCCGACTCCCCGGGGACCTTCAGCAGCAGCTCGTCGCCGACCCGCTCGGCGTGGAATGGTCCGCCCTCGCGCAATCGAAGCACGAGATGGTCGCCGAGGAACGGCAGCGGCGCCCCGTCCTGCCACAGCATCCGGGGCACCTGCCGCGCGCGCCATTCGCGCACCTTCCTGATCACCCACGCGGCGCTGTCCCGGATGACCCCCTCGATCTTCGCCACCGGCAGCGTGGAAGGCGCGCTCACCGTGAGGCCGGTCTCGTCCACCTTGAGCCCAACGCCGCGCCGGCCGCGGCGCCGCAGCAGCACGTAGTCGATGCTCGCCTCGCCGAGGGCGATGCGATGCACGTCGCGCGAAACCAGCTCACGCGCCCGCATAGCGCTCCGGTGAAATCCGCCGCATCTGTCCCTCGATCCACGCCTCGACCTCGTTGTTGACCGAAATGGCGTCCCGCCCCTGCGTCGCGATCAGCGGTCCGATGACCACTTGCACCGTGCCGGCGCGCTTGCGAAACGAGTAGCGCCCCCAGAACTCGCCCGCGTTGTGCGCGATCGGCAGGATCGGCGCTCCGGTGCGCGTGGCGAGGAGCGCGCCGCCGATGCCGTAGCGCCCGCGCGTGCCCGGCGGCACCCGCGTGCCCTCGGGGAAAATCGTGACCCAAAGGCCCTCCTTCAGGCGCTGCGCTCCTTGCTGCACGATCTGCTCGCGCGCGCTCTGCCCGCTCGAGCGGTCGATGGCGATGGCGCGGATCGCCATCAGCCCCCAGCCCACGAACGGCAGCCACTGCAGCTCTTTCTTGATGATCCAGCACTGGTCGGGGAAGCGCGCCTCGAGGTAGATCGTCTCCCATGCGGACTGGTGCTTCGACATGATGATCGCGGGCGCGGATGGCACGTTCTCCCAGCCGGTCACCCGGTAGGCGATGCCGCAGCTCGCCTCCACCCATGCGAGCATCACGCGCGTGTACGAGCGCGCGGTCACGAACGGGGCCCGCCTGCCCACGATCCGCGACAGGGGAACGAGGCAACCGTAGGGGATCGTGATCAGCAACGCTCCCAGGAGGAAGACGATCGAGCGCAGCGTCGTCACGGATGCTGGATCAGGTGGCGCGCGGCCTCGGCGAGGCTCTCGAACACCAGCGTCTTCTTCGGCATGCCGGCATCCTGGCGCGTCTTCTCGCCCTTGCCGGTGAGCACCAGGATCGGCTGCGCTTCCACCGCCTCGGCCGCCTGCAGGTCCTTGAGGCTGTCGCCGATGAGCGGGACGCCCTTGAGATCCGTGTGGAATCGGGCTGCGATCTCCTCGAGCATGCCGGTGCGGGGCTTGCGGCAGTTGCAGTTCTCGCCCGCGGTGTGCGGGCAGAAGAAGAGCGCGTCGATGCGCCCGCCCTGGCGGAAGACCAGCTCCATCATCTTGTCGTTGATCGCGTTCAGCGTCGCCATGTCGAAGAGTCCGCGGCCGATGCCCGACTGGTTGGTCGCGATGGCGATGCGGTAGCCATTCTGGTTCAGGCGCGCGATCGCCTCGATCGAGCCCGCGATCGGGCGCCACTCGGCCGGCGACTTGATGTACTGGTCGCTGTCGTGGTTGATGACGCCGTCGCGGTCGAGGATGGCGAGCTTCATCGGGGCCTCAGTTGGCGAGGCGCGCGATGTCGGCCACGCGGTTCATCTCGAACTGCAAGGTGTGGAGCAGCGACAGGCGCCGGCGGCGCACCGCCGGATCCTCGGCCATCACCATGACGCCGTCGAAGAACGCATCCACCGGGGCCTTGAGGATCGCGAAGCTCTTCAGGTATCCGGTGTAATCGCCGCGCTCGAATTGGGGGCCCGCCGCCGCGGAAGCCTCCTGCAGCGCCGCGTACAGCGCCACCTCGAGCGGCTCGCCGTCGAGAGGCGAGTCCAGGAGCTCGTACGGCTCGTTCTTCTGCGTCGCCTGGCGCAGGATATTGGAAATCCGCTTGTTGGCGGCGGCAAGGCTCGCCGCCTCCGCAAGCTTGCCAAACGCGCGTACCGCCTCCAGCTTCGCGGGCACGAGGTCCAGGCGGTCGGGCCTCGACTCGTCACTCTCGACCTCCAGGACCGCGGCCACCTCGTTGGCGGTGTAGCCGCGCTCCTTCATCAGGTTCGCGAGGCGCTCGCCAATGAAGTTGCGCACGCTTCCGACCAGCGCCGGCTGGCTGTCCCTGGGGACTCTCAACGTATCCGCCGCGGCTCGCAGCAGCTGCGACAGGTCGGCCTTGAGCGCGGGCGTGGTCTCCATGAGGATGCGCACGATGCCGAGGGCCGCCCGGCGCAGGCCGAACGGATCCTTGTCGCCTGTCGGCACCTGCCCGATGGAGAACATGCCCACCAGCGCGTCGAGCCGGTCGGCGAGCGCCACCGCGATGCTCGCATCGCCCGTCGGCAATGCATCGCCGGCGAAGCGCGGCAAGTAGTGCTGCTCGATGGCGCGGCACACCGACGGCTGCTCGCCGTCGGCCTCGGCGTAGTAGCGGCCCATGAGCCCCTGGAGCTCGGGGAACTCGCCCACCATCAGCGTCACCAGGTCGGCCTTGGCCAGGTACGCCGCGCGCACCGCCCAGTCGATGCCGGCCGCCCCGCGGGGCAGGACCTCCTGGATCCGGGTGGCAAGCTTCACCAGCCGATCGACGCGCTCCTGCTGCGTGCCGATCTTGTTGTGGTGCACGATCGAGGCGAGCTGCGGCACGCGTGCGGCGAGCTTCGTCTTCTTGTCGGTCTCGAAGAAGAAGCGCGCGTCGGCGAGCCTCGGGCGCACCACGCGCTCGTTGCCCCGGACGATGTTCGCAGGGTCGGCGAGGCGCATGTTGCTCACGATCAGGAACCGGTTGGTGAGCTGGCCGCCGGAGAAAAGCGGGAAGTACTTCTGGTTCTGCCGCATCGTGAGCACGAGGCACTCGGCAGGTACCGCGAGGAATTCCGCCTCGAACTGCCCCACGTAGACGCTGGGCATCTCGATGAGCCCGGTCACCTCGTCGAGCAGCGGGCCGTAGTCGGCCTCCGGGCCGAGGTCGGCGCCCAGCCCGGCCGCCGCAGCCTGGAGATCGCGCAGCACCTGCGCGCGGCGCAGGTGGAAATCGGCGACCACGCCGCCCTCCTCCAGCAAGCGCGCCTCGTATTCGCCGGCATCGCGCAGCTCGATGTCGCGGGCGCCCTGGAAGCGATGGCCATGGATCGTGCGTGACGCCGTGAGGCCCAATGCGCTCACTGCCAGGACGTCGCCGCCATGCAGCGCGACCAGCCCGTGCACGGGTCGCACGAACTGAACGGTGGTCAGGCCGTCCGCGAGCTGGTAGCTCATCACCTTGGGGATGGGCAATCCCGCGATGGCTTCGTCCAGGGCCGCCTGCAGCGCTTGCGCGAGGGGCACGGCCGGCGTGGTGGCGTCGGCGTAGAGCATCTCGGACTTGCCGTCGACGCGGCGCTTGAGCGCGGCAACATCGATCCCGGCGAGGCCCGCGGCCTCGAGCTTCCTGGTGAGCGCGGGCGTGGCCATGCCCGCCGCGTCGAGCCCGACCGCCGCGGGCATGAGCTTGACCTCGGTCGCGCGCGGCTGCGAGGCCCCGGGAACGTCATCGATCAGGACCGCGAGGCGCCGCGGAGTCGCGAACATCCGCGCGCCCGCTCCGCCCAGCTCGCGCCGGGCGAGGCCGGACTGGAGCTCCTTGGCGAACGCCTCGCCCAGGCGGCGCAGGGCCTTCGGCGGCAGCTCCTCGCAGAAAATCTCCACCAGCAGCTTCGCCTTCATGGCGCGGCCCCGCCGCCGAGCATCGGGAAGCCGAGGCGCTCGCGGGAGTCGTAATAGCTCCTGGCGACCGCGCGAGCGAGCGTGCGGATGCGGCCGATGTAGCCGTTACGCTCGGTGACCGAGATCGCGCCGCGCGCGTCGAGCAGGTTGAACGTGTGTGCCGCCTTCAGCACCTGCTCATAAGCCGGGAGCGCCAGCTCCACCGCCATCAGCCGCGTCGCCCCCGCCTCGTAATCGGCGAAATGGCGGAAGAGCGTGGCCGCATCGGCATGCTCGAAGTTGTAGGCCGATTGCTCGACTTCGTTCTGGTGGAATACGTCGCGATAAAGGATGCGGTCGGTCCTGCCGCCCTGTTGCCACTCGCTCCACACCAGGTCGTAGACATTCTCCACGCCCTGCAGGTACATCGCCATGCGCTCGAGGCCGTAGGTGATCTCGCCGGTGATCGGCTTGCAGTCGAGGCCGCCCACCTGCTGGAAGTAGGTGAACTGCGTGATCTCCATGCCGTTCATCCACACTTCCCAGCCCAGCCCCCAGGCGCCGAGGGTGGGGTTCTCCCAGTCGTCCTCGACGAAGCGAACGTCGTTCTTCTTCAGGTGGAATCCCACCGCCTCGAGCGCGCCGAGGTAAAGGTCGAGGATCTCCGGCGGCGAGGGCTTCAGCACCACCTGGAACTGGTAGTAGTGCTGCAGGCGATTGGGGTTTTCGCCATAGCGCCCGTCCTTGGGACGGCGCGACGGCTGCACGTAGGCCGCGCGCCACGGCTCGGGGCCCAGCGAGCGCAGGAAGGTGGCGGTGTGGGAGGTGCCCGCACCCACTTCCATGTCGTAGGGCTGGAGAACGGCGCAGCCCTTCCCGCCCCAGTAGTCCTGAAGCTTCAGGACCAGTTGCTGGAAGGTCGGCATCGGGGGTTCGGTCGGAGCGAAGCGAAGCACCAATTATAGGCGAGGCGCACGCGAGAAGAAGGCGAGCGCGGCGGCGAGCAGCAGCGCCGGGAGGTTGCCCCAGATCGAGTAAGGCGTCCGTCCCTCGCGCGGCGTCACCTGCTCGACCAATGCGCCGGTGGTGAAGGGCGCGAGCCGGGAGACCACGCGCCCGCGCTCGTCGATGGCCGCAGTCGCGCCGGTATTGGTCGAGCGCACCATCCAGCGGCCGGTCTCGAGCGCGCGCATCTGGGAAGCCTGGAGGTGCTGGTCGGCGGCGAAGGAACGGCCGAACCACGCGACGTTGCTCACGTTCAGCAGGATTTTCGCTTCCGGCAACGCATCGATCATCTCGGCGCCGAACATGTCCTCGTAGCAGATGGCGACACCGAAGGGGATTCCGGCCACCTCCAGCGCGGGCTGGCGCGCTGCACCGCTGGCGAAATCCGACATCGGGATCTTGAGCACCGCGAGCACCCATCGGAAGCCCGGTGGGATGAACTCGCCGAACGGCACCAGGTGGCGCTTGCGGTACGTGGGCATCTTGCCGTCCGCAAGGCGCACCAGGCTGTTGTAGTAGCTGAACTCGTCGCCGCGGAATTCGCGTTCCACGGTGCCGAGCAGGATCTCCTTGCCCTCGGCGCGGCCGTGCTCGATGAGGCTCTGCACGTAGTCGGCGGGCAAGTGGTCGAGGAAGGCCGGCAGCGCGGTCTCCGGCACCACGACGATGCGCGCCTTGGTCTCGAAGATCATGCGGCGGTATTCGAGCAGCGTCCGCGTCCGCACCTCCTCGCGCCACTTCATCTCCTGCGCGACGTTGCCCTGCAGGAGTCCGATCGAGACCGCCGGGCCCGCGGGACGTGTCCACTCGATCAGGGGCGCCAGGGCGCCGATGCCGAAGAGCGCCACCAGCCCGCCCAGTGCCGGGAGGCGTGCGC
>JBKJTM010000210.1:0-6362 GCA_046590805.1 Usitatibacter sp. | reverse complement strand
CATTCTCCGCGTATACGCTCGAGAAGAAGATGTCCAAGACGCCGGAAAAATTCGGCACCGGGATGATTGAGGGAGTGGCCGCCCCCGAGTCCGCCAACAACGCCGCGGCGCAGACGTCCTTCATCCCGCTGCTCACGCTCGGCATCCCGTCCAACCCGGTGATGGCGCTGATGATCGGCGCGATGATCATCCACGGCATCCAGCCCGGCCCGCAGATCATGACCGCGAAGCCGGATCTCTTCTGGGGGATGATCGCCTCGATGTGGGTGGGCAACTTCCTGCTGGTGGTGCTGAACCTGCCGCTGATCGGGATGTGGGTGAAGCTCCTCACGGTGCAGTACCGCTTCCTCTATCCCGCGATCCTGCTTTTCTGCTGCATCGGCGTCTACTCGATCAGCAATGCGTCCGCGGATGTCCTGATGGCGGCGCTCTTCGGCTTCATCGGCTACACGTTCATCAAGCTCGAGGTCGAGCCGGCGCCGCTGCTGCTGGGTTTCGTGCTCGGACCGATGATGGAGGAGAACCTGAGGCGCGCGCTGCTGCTCTCGCGCGGCGATCCGCTGGTGTTCCTCACCCGCCCGATCAGCGCCGTGCTGCTGGCGATCTCGGTGCTGCTGATCATCATCGTGGTGTCGCCGTCGATCTCGAAGAAGCGCGAAGAGGCCTTCCAGGAGCCGCCGGCGGTCTAAGGGAGGGTCTGATCCCTCTAGGCGAGCAGTTCCACCAGCCCGGCGAGATCTTTCACGATCTCGTCGGGCCGGACTCCCAGCCGCTCGACCGGCGCCCCCGAGCGGTTCACCCAGAAGACCCGGAACCCGTAGGACTTGGCACCGGCTGCGTCCCAGCAGTTCGAGGACACGAAGCCCATCATGGTGCGCGGTAGTCCCAGCTTGTCCTCCACCAGCGCGTAGACCTTGGGCGAGGGCTTGAAGGTCCGCGCTGGATGCACGCTCAGCACGCCGCCGCGGAAGCGCTCGCGCAATCCGTTGTGGTCGACCACCGCCTCGAGCATTTCCGGATGTCCGTTGGACAGGATCGCGAGCGCGCGGCGGGCGGCTAGCGCTTCGAGCGCCGCGGGCACCTCCGGGAACATCGCCAGGCGCCGGTATTCGTCCAGCAGCGCGCGCCGCCCGGCATCGCCGGGCTCGAGGGCGAGCGACTCGCAGGCCCAGTCGAGCGCCGCCGCGGTCACACGGTTGAAGTCCTCGTACTTGCCCATCAGGCTTCGCAGCCAGGTGTACTCGAGCTGCTTCGAGCGCCATGCCGCCGAGAGCGCCGCGCCCCTGCCCGGGAAGAGCGACTCCGCGACCCGCGTCACCGAGTGCACGTCGAAGAGCGTTCCGTACGCGTCGAACACCAGCGCTGATATTTCCCTTGGCATGGTCACCTTTTTCGCGATGCTACCATTGGCCTTCCCGCCCCACACGGTCCCACGCGAATGCTTCGACGCCTGATCGCCTGCCTTTCGCTTGCTCTCGTGGTGCCGCTGGCGACGGCGCAATCCTGGCCCGCGAGGCCGATCAAGATGATCGTGCCGTTCCCGGCGGGGGGCCCCACCGACGTGATGACGCGCGTCCTCGCGGACAAGCTCGGGCAGGCGCTCGGGCAGGTGGTGGTGGTGGAGAACCGGGCGGGCGCCGGCGGCTCCATCGGCACGGACCTCGTCGCCAAGAGCGCGCCCGACGGCTACACGCTGCTGATGGCAACCGGCAGCACCCACTCCGTGGGGCCGTACCTGCAGAAGCTGCCCTACGACCCGAACAAGGACTTCACCCCTCTGGTGTACGTGGGCTACGCGACCAACATCCTGCTGGTCTCGCCCAAGCTTGGGGTCAACAACGTGCGCGAGCTGATCGAATACGCCAGGAAGGAGCCGGGGCGGCTCAATTACGCCACCAGCGGCGTCGGCAGCGTGGCGCACCTCACCAGCGAGATGTTCGCCACGATGGCGGGCGCCAAGCTCACCCACGTGCCCTACAAGGGCACGCAGCAATCGATCAACGACATCGTTTCCGGCCAGATCGGGATCCTGTTCGACAACGTGATGACCGCGAGGCCGCACATCGAATCGGGACGCCTGAAGGGGATCGCGATCTCGTCGCGCGAGCGCTCCGCCATCGTCCCCAACATCCCGACGGTGTCGGAGTCGGGGCTGCCCGGCTTCGACAGCACCAACTGGTTCGGCGTCTTCGGCCCGGCAAACCTGCCGCGCCCGATCGTCGAGCGAATCGACCAGGAGCTGAACAGGATCCTCGCCGACCAGGCGATCCGCGACCGGTTCCACGGCCTGGGCTTCGACATCACTGGCGGCGGGCCCGCCCAGCTCACCTCCATCATGCAGAGCGAAGCGCAGCGCTGGTCGCGCGTCATCCGCGAGTCCAACGTGAAGGCGGAGTAGCCATGTTCAGCTGGAATTTTCCCTATCGCTCGCAGCGCATGCCGGTGCTGGCGAAGAACATCGTCGCGACCTCGCAGCCGCTCGCCGCGCAGGCCGGCCTGGCGATGCTCGCCAAGGGCGGCAACGCCGTGGATGCCGGGCTCGCCGCGGCGATCACGCTGACCGTGGTCGAGCCCACCTCGAACGGAATCGGCTCGGACGCCTACGCGATCCTCTGGGACGGTCAGCGGCTGGTGGGATTGAACGCCTCGGGCCGCGCGCCCGCGGGCTGGACGCCGGAGCGCTTCGCCGGCAAGAGCGCGATGCCGACCCTTGGATGGGATTCGGTGACGGTGCCCGGTTGCGTCTCCGCCTGGGTCGCGCTCTCCAAGCGCTACGGCAAGCTGCCGTTCGAGACCCTCTTCGAAGCCGGCATCCGCTATGCGCGCGAGAGCTTCATGGTCTCGCCGATCACCGCGGCAAGCTGGGCCAACCAGGCGGCGAACCTGAAGCAGTTCTCCGAATACTGCTGGACCTTCACGCCGAAGGACCGCGCGCCGCGCGCGGGCGAGCGCTTCTATTGCCCGCAGCAGGCCGAGACCCTCGAGGAAATCGCCTCCACCGGGGGCGAGAGCTTCTATCGCGGGGCGCTCGCGCAGCGCATCGCGCTCGCCAGCCGCTCCGACGACGGCGCCATGACCGAGGAGGACCTGGCCGGGCACCAGTGCGACTGGGTCGACCCGATCTCGGTCGAGTATCGCGGCTACGAGCTGCACGAGATCCCGCCCAATGGGCAGGGAATCGCGGCGCTGGTCGCCCTCGGCATCCTGCGCAACTTCGACCTCGCCTCGCATCCGGTCGATTCGGCCGACAGCCTGCACCTGCAGATCGAGGCGATGAAGCTCGCCTTCGCCGACGTCTGGGCCAACGTGTCCGACCCCGCGACGATGCGCGTCACTACCGAGCAGATGCTCGAAGCAAGCTACCTCGCCGAGCGCGCGCGCGCCATCGACATGAAGCGCACCCGGGAACACACCGCCGGGATCCCGAAGGGCGGCGGCACCGTCTACCTCACGACCGCGGACGAGAAGGGGATGATGCTGTCCTTCATCCAGTCCAACTACATGGGCTTCGGCTCTGGAATCGTGGTCCCGGGCACCGGCATCAGCCTGCAGAATCGCGGCGCGGGGTTCTCGCTCACGCCCGGCCATCCCAACCAGGTCGGGCCGCGCAAGCGCCCTTTCCAGACCATCATCCCCGGCTTCCTCACGCGCGGCGGCCAGCCGGTGATGAGCTTCGGCGTGATGGGCGGCAACATGCAGCCCCAGGGCCACATCCAGATGGTCACGCGGCTGGTGGATTACCAGCAGAATCCGCAGTCGTGCACCGACGGCCCGCGCTGGATCGTCAACAACGATTTCAGCGTGAGCCTCGAGGATGAGGTGCGCTCCTCGGTGAAGGAGGATCTCGCGAAGCGCGGGCACCGCATCGTGCCCAGCGACCGGCCGATGTTCGGTTTCGGCGGCGCGCAGCTGATCCACCGTTTCGAGGACGGGTACTGCGCGGGCTCCGACCATCGCAAGGACGGCTGCGCCCTCGGCTTCTAGCCGCGTTTAGGCGACCGCCTCCGGCGCGAAGGCCACCTTGCCTTCGGCGGCGAATTCCCGCTCTTCCTCGGGCGTCGCGGCCAGCGCCGGCATGCGCTTGCACAGGAGTGCGGCGTGCTCGCGAAATTCCAGCCCCATCAGCACGCGGGGCAGCGCGAGCCCGGGGCATTGCTCCGCGCCCGAGAGGATGCGCATGTTGAACATGCGGCGGTAGAAACCGATCTGGGTGTCGGGCACCGCCACGATCATCCAGTCGGCGCCCTCCGCGGCGCAACGCAGCATGTGCGCCTTGAAGAGGTGGAAGAGCGCCGTGCGCGGCTCCGCGACCGCCGCATCCACCGCGGTGAGGCTCGCCTCGAGGATGGTGAGGTCGCCGCCCACCGCCTGCGCGATCTCCTTCGAGAAGCACTCCATCGACGGCAGCGGCCAGCGGCGGCTGGCGGAGCTCACGCTCGAGCGCGTGGTGCCGGCGGGGCGGCCCTGGTGCGTGAGCAGGAACGCCTGGCAGTTGAAAGCGCGGTCATGCCAGTCGCCGAACGCCTCGGAAGGGTTCTCCGGGATGTCGCCGCGGCCGCGAAGGGCCTTGTAGCGCAGGAGCGCGATGCGACGGCAATCCTCGCTGCTCACGGCGCGGTGCATCTGGAACGGCGCCTGCGGCGGCAGGGTGGTGGCGAGCGATCTTCGGACAGTAGTCATGCGCCAAGACTAGGGGTGTTGCGCGGCGTTGTCCCCACCCGCGGGGGTGGGACCTTCGGCGAGCTCGATTTCCCGCCCGTCCGCACGCCCCTCCCCAGCGTACGCCTTGATCGGCAACGCGTCCTCACCTGCGCACGCGGGGAATTCGCGCGGCGGCCCGGCTAGTCTCGGTGTGAGGCGCCGACCGCGGCGCCTCCCCCCAACAATCTATGGAGAAGCCCATGTCCGCCACCAACACCAATGCCGTCCAGACCATTCCGCAGTCAGGCACAAGCGCCGCGTCCGACGATCTTGAGCTGAAGAGCGTCGGCAAAGCCAAGCTGGTCGTCACCTTCCATCGCAACGCCTACGGCGGGCACGCGGTGGGAGCCCAGGGCAAGGTCGCCTAGCCTGTGGGCGCGCCCGATCTCGCGGCAGAGCTGCCGTTCCTCTGGACTCCGGCCTCGGCCGGTGCGGAGATCTCCCTCGAATCCCCGGGCGCGCCCGCGAAGCACTTCGGCCTGACCGGCAACGAGTACCTGCAGCAGCCGTTCGTGTGCGAGTCGGTGTTCGATCGGGAGCAGTGCGCACGCATCGGCGCGCTAGCCGCCAGGGAGCAGGTTTTCCGGGGCAAGTCGAGTTCGGCGAACCAGGACTATCGCGTGTGCACCACGACCTTCATCGAGGAGAACGCCGCGAGTACTTTTGTCTTCGAGCGCCTGCGGCGCCTGGCGCATTCGCTCAACCGCCGCTACAACTTCCACCTCTCCGGGTTCACCGAGCCGCTGCATTTCCTCACCTACCAGCCTGGCGGCCACTTCGAGTGGCACTCCGACCAGGGCGGCGGGCAGACGTCGACGCGCAAGATCAGCATCTCGATCCAGCTATCCGAGGAAAGCGATTACGCAGGCGGCGATTTCGAGTTCTGCCCGCACGGCGTGATCGACGAGTTCCGCGGCATCGGCAACGCGCTCGCCTTCCCTTCCTACCTGCCTCATCGTGTCTCGCCGGTGACCTCGGGGCGTCGCCACGCGGTGGTCGCGTGGATCCATGGAGACGCCTTCGCCTGAGAGGTATGCGGCTGTCCCACGCGGACCCATAATAGGGCCGTCGGGTAAACGCGATGTGAGTACCGTGGCCCTGAATCGAGCCGGAGGAGGCCGGGTCCTGCGAGCGCAAGCGCTCGCCCTCGCCATTGGCACTTGCGCGTGCACCGCCTTCGCGGCGCCCGCCGGGGAAAAAACAGTTATTTACGCCAACGTGGGCGGTGAGCGCGTGACACGGGCGTTTGCAAGCCTGCGCGACGCAGTCGAGCGCGCGGCGACGCGCCCGGGCAGCGTTCGCCTCGAGCACGTCGTCATCAACGAGAACGATCCGCGGTTACTGGGTGAGGACATGCGGCGCATCGTCGCGATGCGGCCGGCGGCGATCGTCGCAACCTCGATGGTGATCGCCCTCGCCGCCAAGAGCGCGACCGCGACGATCCCAGTCATCTTCGGCACCTGGGAGGACCCCGTCCATGCCGGTTTGGTGCAGTCCTTCGCCCGGCCGGGAAACAACCTCACCGGGTTCACGTTCTTCCTGCCGTTGGAGGAAAAGCGCCTCGAGCTGCTGATGGAGTCGTTTCCAAAGTCGAAGCGGATCGGCGTCCTCGCCGACAGGGCCTGGCTCGATCAGCCGCATGTCGCCCGTGCGTTCGATGC
>JBKJTM010000155.1:0-5140 GCA_046590805.1 Usitatibacter sp. | reverse complement strand
GTGGCGGCTGTCATCTCCCGGCCCGGAAACTGCAGGCGTGAGCCCTCGGGGCGCCTGATACGTGTATCGGCGACTCCTGTCCGGCATCTGGGCAAAGGTGAGCAGCGCGGGTCGCCGCTACACGCACCGGCCCTCGCGCTCGCAGTTTCAGGGCGCGTGAGATGACAGCCGCCACGTCGCCTCGGTGCTTGGCGCTTGCGCTGCTGCATCGTGGCGCTGGGGGAGACACCGCCTCGACCATCCCTTGGAAACTGCGAGGACGAGGGCCGGTGCGGGAACCGGCGACCCGCGGTGATCGCAATGCCCCCGCTACTCGATGGGAGTCGCCGGTTCCCGCATCAAGCGCCCCGAGAACTCACGCCTGCACTTTCCAGGGTGGGCGAGGCGGCGTCTCCCACAGCGCCCACGTCCCCGGAAATCAGTGAAGAACCTTTTTTTCAGGCGTCGCGCCAGGCGAAACCCTCTTCCTGTGTCGCGACCCCGATCCAGTCCCGCTCGCAGTTGGCGCCGCAGGCAAGCGCCTCGGTGGCGAGCTCGGGACGGTTATTCTGCTTCGACAAGTGCGCGGCGATCAGGTGGCGCATGCGGCCGCGGTCGAGCGCCTCGACCAGGCGGCGCGCCTCCAGGTTGTCGAGGTGGCCGAAGCGCCCGGAGACTCGCTGCTTGAGGCTGACCGGGTACGGGCCTTCCATCAGCATGTCGAGGTCATGGTTGCACTCGATGATGAGCGCGGTGCAGCCCGAGAGCTTCTCCACCACGTGCTGGGTGATGCAGCCCAGGTCGGTCACGACCCCCAGCCGCGCATCGCCGTCGGAGAACGCGTATTGCACCGGCTCGCGCGCGTCGTGCGGCACCGGGAAGGGCTCCACCGACATCGCGTCGATGGCGACCGTGCCGTGGGACTCGATGATGCGCACCAGCACCGCCGGGAAGTCGGGCGGCAGCCACTGCGCGGTGCCGCGCGTGAGGTAGACCGGGATCGCGTAGCGCCTTGCGAAGCGCGCCACGCCGCCCATGTGGTCGTCGTGCTCATGGGTGACGAGGATACCGGCGAGGTCGGAGGGCGCGAGGCCCACTCGCTCCAGGCGCAGCTTCGTGTCCGCGATCGTGAAGCCGCAGTCCATCATCACGCGCGTGCCACCGCACTCGACGACCAGCGCGTTGCCGGAGCTGCCACTCCCCAGCGAGGTGAATCTCAGCATCCGTCGACCGCGTTACTTGAGCTGATCGAATAGCAGCGTGAGGATCTTCTTGCCGGTGGAGGAATTCTCGATCGTGCCGCTGGAGGTCTGCACCTGCACCTGCGACATGCTCGCGCCCGAATCGGCCACGTGGATGCGGTACTGCGGCTGCGGCTTCTTGGGATCGGACCTCCAGAAGGCGAGCCTGTCGAGGAAGCCTGCGTCCTTCTTGGTCGGCATCGCCTTGGCATCCGCCTCGGGATCGATGTAGCGCACGAAGAAAAGCCCCTTGGAGCGGTCGCGATCCTCGACGGTGAAGCCGACGCGGTCGAGCGCGAGGCCCACGCGGCGCCAGGCGCGATCGAAGCTGTCGTTGACCACCAGGGGCCCCGCGCCGGCATTCTCCAGCACGGCGTTGCGTGACTCGGCGGCCACCGGTGCATTGGCGCGCACCGGCGCCTTGCCGGGCTGGGCCGCGGCCGCGACACGCGTGTCGCCGGTGCCGAGCTTCACCTGGATGCGCGTGAGCATCTCCGCCTCGAGCTCGCGATCGGCGGCAAGCGGCACCCACTTGGTGCTGTCCTGCTGCGGGCTCACGAAGACTTCCTCCACCGCGCGGTTGCTCACGAAGATCTCGGTGGTGCCAGGCTCGGCGCCCTTTTCCAGGCGGGTGCGGAATTTGTCGCGGCGGGCGGTGGACCACATCTGGTCGAGGACGCGCCCGATGGTGCGGCGGACGAAGTCCTGCGGAATCTTCGCGCGGTCCTCGTACCACTCGGTCTCCAGGATGCCGACCTCCGGCTGCTCGCGCACCAGCGGATAGCCCGCCTCCACCCAGAACTCGCGCACCACCGGCCAGACCTTGTCGGGCTCGCCCTTCACCACCAGCCAGCGCTGGTCGCCGGCGCGCTCGAGGCGCACGGTGTCGAACCTCGGCAGCACCGAGGGGATTCCGGAAGTGGTGCTGGCCCCGGGGGTGCGCTGGCTGTACGCCGAGTACGTGGTCTGCGCGCGCGGATCAGGGATCGCATAGCGGTCGTCCATGGTCGGCGCGGTGAGCTCCGGCGGCACCTCGAGCGGCTGCGTCGCGCGCGCCTGGGCGCCCTTGTAATCGGTGGCGCCACCTTTGCCGGACCAGATGTTGCTGAGGGTGGTGCAGCCGGCGAGCGTCACGAATGCCGCGGCCAATGTGAAGCGGATGAGGTACATCATCGAGGATCGGTCCTTGGTCAATTGAGGCAGCCGGCGGCGCGAAGCGCCCCCGACACAGTCTCGTGGTATTGCGGGGCGAGCGGCGTGAGCGGCAAGCGGATGCCCTCGGCCATGCGTCCCATGCGGTGCAGCGCCCACTTCACCGGTATCGGATTGGCCTCGACGAAGAGGTTCCGGTGAAGGGGAATCAATCGGTTGTTGAGCGCGATCGCCTTCTTCGTGTCGCCGGCGAGCGCCGCGGCGATCATCTCATGCATCAGGCGCGGCGCCACGTTGGCGGTGACCGAGATCACGCCATGGGCGCCCAGCTGTACGTAAGCGAGCGCCGCGTCGTCGTTGCCGCTGAAAACCCTGAACCCCCCCGGCATGCGCGCCATCAGCTCCGCCACGCGGTCGACGCTGCCGGTGGCTTCCTTGATGCCCACGATGCCCTTCACAGCGGCCAGCCTGAGCACGGTATCGTTGGACAGGTCCGCGACGGTGCGCGAGGGCACGTTGTAGAGCAGCACCGGGATGTCGGTCGACTCGGCGATCGCCTTGAAATGGCGATACAGGCCTTCCTGGGTGGGCTTGTTGTAGTACGGCACCACGGAGAGCACGTAATCGGCGCCGGCCCGCTTTGCGAAACCGGTCAGCTCGACCGCCTCCTTGGTTGCATTGCCCCCCGCGCCGGCGATCACCGGCACGCGTCCGGCCGCGAACTCGACCGTGGACGCGATCAGGCGATGGTGTTCCTCGATGTCGACCGTGGGCGACTCGCCGGTGGTGCCGACGATGACGATGCCATCGGTGCCTTCCGCGACATGCCAATCGACCAGGGATTTGAGCCCCGCCAGGTCGAGACCGCCGTCGGCGGCCATCGGCGTGACGATGGCAACGATACTTCCGGAAAGCATGCAGGAACCGGGGGTGGAGAAACGCAGATTTTACCTCATGGCGGGGGTCGGAAACCGCTTTCCAGACAAGAGGAAGCCCAGCTACTGGCGCCGAGCGCAGAGGCGCTGCACGGCGGCCGGGCGTGGATCGTCGACCACGAGGTCTTCGTAAGCGATGACATGGAGGGACGAACGAAACGCCTGGAGCAGCTCGCCGGGCGCGAGCAGGAAGGCCGGATTGGAGGGCTTGCCGAAGCGCTCGTTGCCGCGGGCGAAGGTTTCGTAGATGAGGATCCCGCCGTGCTCGAGCGAATCGGCGAGGAGCGGCAGCAGCGGCCGGTGGAGATAGTTGGTGACGACGATGGCGTCGAACCGCCTGCCGGCGTAGGGCCACGGCGCTCCCTCGAGGTCCGCGGCCCGCAGCGCCACCCCCGGTGGCGGGCGCTCGAAGAGCTCCGGCGCGCGGTCGACGGCATCGACCTCGAACCCCAGGCGCGCAAGGAGCCGCGAGTGCCGGCCCGAGCCGCAGGCGAGGTCGAGCACTGCCCCGCCGGGACGGATCCATCCCACCCAGCGTTGCACCCAGGGGGAAGGCGGCAGGTCGAAATGCGGTTCCATTGAGGCCGTTATGATGCCCACATTCGACACTGCGGGAGGGTCGTTTGCGCAAGGCCGTGAAGTATTTGCTGGTGGGGGCCGTGACGCTCGCGTTGCTGGGCGCGGCGCTCTTCGCAGGCGCGGTGTGGTTGGGCGAACGCAAGATGCAGCGCGTGGTCGACGTGCGCGTGGTCCCGATCCCCTTCACCCGCGATCCGGCCGCGCTTCGGCTGGGCAGGTATCTCTACGAATCGCGCGGCTGCGGCGAATGTCACGGCACGGACGGCCGCGGCAAAGTGATGATCGACAATCCCGACGGCCTGCACGTGCGCACGCCGAGCGTCGCGCCCGGCCCGGGCAGCCTGGTCGCGGGTTACGCGGAGAGCGACTGGGTGCGCGCGATTCGTCACGGCATCGACCCGAAGGGCCGCGCGCTCCTCATGATGCCGAGCGAGGACTTCAATCGCATGAATGACCGCGACTTCGCCGCGCTGGTGGGATACGTGCGCTCGCTCCCCCCGGGACCGGGCGAGCCCGCGACGATCCGCTTTCCCGCCTTCATGAAGGCACTGTACGCCGCGGGCGCGATCAAGGATGCGGCGGAGCGCATCGACCATCGGCTGCCGCCGGCGGCCGCGGTGCCGGTCGCCGCCAGCGTCGAGCACGGCGCGTACGTCGCCAACATGTGCATCGGCTGCCACGGACCCGGGTTCGCGGGCGGGAGGACTCCGGGCACGCCGCCGGACTGGACAGCGTCGTCCAACCTCACGCCCGGCGAGGGCGGCGTGATGCAGCGCTACGACACCTGGGAGAAGCTTGCCGCCATGATGCGCACCGGCAAGCGCCCCGACGGCAGCGCGGTGAGCAAGGTGATGCCTTTCGCGACCCTCGCCAACCTGAACGACACCGACGTGAATGCGATGCACGCCTTCTTCGCCACGCTGCCCGCGCGCAAGACGGGCGAGCGCTGATGGCGCCCGCCGCCCCCAACCTGTGGGCGCTGTTCGATTGGGGCGGCACCCTCATGTCCGAGGACGGGCCGCTCGACCTGCCGATGGCGCTCTGGCCCGAGGTCGCCGCGATCGAGGGCGCCCACGAGACGCTGGCGACGCTCTCGCGGCGCTACCGCATCGGCGTCGCCACCAACGCGAGCGTCTCGAAGCGCGACATGATCGAGGTCGCGCTCGGCCGCGTTGGGCTGCGCGATTACGTCTCCGACATCTTCTGCTACACCGAGATCGGCGCGCGCAAGGACAGCGACGAGTTCTGGCGCGC
>JBKJTM010000213.1:0-2835 GCA_046590805.1 Usitatibacter sp. | reverse complement strand
TGCCTGCAAAGTAATGCCGGCTACCACCGCCGCCGGATCATTCGATTGCGTAGAGCAGCACCCCGCAGCCCTCACAGACCTCGATTGACCCGCGCGTCGCCATCTGCTTGCCACGCTGGACCGGGAGCGCCGTGTCGCATGCGCCGCACGCGCCATCGGCCAGCGAGAACACCGTCTGGGAGCGGCGCCGGGAGCGAATGCGGTCGTACTTGCTGAGCAGCGACGCGTCCACGCGCGCGGCCGTCTCGTCGCGGCGGGCGCGGGCGGTGCGCAGCTCCGCCTCTAGTCCGTTGCGCTCAAGGCCGATCTCCGTGCGCGCCGTGGCCTGCGCCCCGTCGAGCGCCGAGAGCGCCTGCTGCTGCTCCTCGATGCTCTGCCGCGCCGCCGCCAGCCTGCTGGTGAGGTCGCGCACTTCGTTCTCGCCATCGGCCAGCATCTTCCGGCCCGCCTCCACCTGCGCCGTGGCAGCGGTCGCCTCGCGCATGTTCTTGACGAGGTCGAGCTGCGCCACGTTGCGTTCCTGGCGCTGGCGATGTTCCGAGACGAGCAGTTCCATCTCCCGTCGCTTGGCGTCGCCAGCGTCCACCTGCGCCCGTGAGCTTTCCAGGTGCTTCGCGACGCGCTCGCGCTCCACGTCCAGGGCGCTCAGGCGCGGCTCCAGCGCCTCCAGGCGGACGACGAGTCCGCCGACGACGTCGTCTTCGGTTTGCAGGGACAGCAGGGCTTCGAGATCAGGTTGCACGTTCAGGTCTCCGTGTGCACGTAAGAGAGAGGACGAACCGGGCGGCGACCATCGGCCTCAGGGACTCATGCCTAACGCACTTAGTTCCCGGATGAGGCGCGCGTTCTCCGCCTTCTCGCGAAGCAGGGCGTTTTTCTCCTCGTCCGTGGCCAGCTTCATCTGTCCTCCGATCACTTCATTGCGTTCCTCGAGCCGTCGCCGCTCGAGCCGGGCCAGCGACGCCTCCACCGTGCGATCGAGGTCCCGGATCGCGTCCGGCGTGGCCAGCAGGCCGTCGAGGACCGCCACCGCGTCGGGCGAGAGGCGTTCGGCAACCATCGCAACGTGCTCACTTGACCCAAGCTCGCGCAACGTCAGGAATATCTCGAGCAGGAGGGGATCCCGGAAACTTTCCTCGCCCACGCGCTCGATCACGCGCTCCAGCGCCGCGGGCGAGCGCAGCATGGCCGCCACCAGCATCTCCTCGGCCGAGGTGGCCGGGGCGCGCTGGCTGGGGGGGACGGAGACGCGCGGACGGCGGGCGCCGGGACGGGCCGCCGACGGTGGCGCGAGGGCCGGCGTGGCGGTCGCCGGCGCGCTTCGGCGCTCGGGTTCCGCCGCCCGCCTAACGCGTCCTGGTCCGGTGACGGCCGGCGACTCCACCTCCCGGGCCAGCACCGCCCGATCCACGAGCGACGCCTCGCTGGCCCGTCCGATGTACATGTCGCGCAACACGGGATCGCTGGTGGCGCGGATCGTCGGCAGCAGCCGGTCGACAGCGGCGCGTCGCTTGGTAAGATCGGCGAACCATCCCCCCCGATCCAGCAGCTGCACCTTCCGCTCGAACACATCGATGGCATCCTTCAGTTGGCGCTCGAGCGCCTCGCGGCCGTGCGTGCGCACGAAGGTGTCGGGATCGTCGCCCTCCGGCAGTGTGACCACGCGGACGGTGGCGCCTTCGGTGAGCAACTCGTCCCCCGCGCGAAAGGTGGCCCGCAGCCCCGCCTGGTCGGAATCGTAGAGCAGGAACACATTGCGCGCATAGCGCACCATGAGGGCGGCCTGCTCGGTGGTGAGCGCCGTGCCTAACGGCGCCACGACCGTCTCGATGCCCGCCGCCACCAGCCGGATCACGTCGAAGTATCCCTCGACGATCACCACCCGCTCGTCGCGACGGATGGCATTGCGCGCCTGGTGCAGGTTGTAGAGCAAGCGGCCCTTTGAATAGATGGGGCTCTCGCCGGTGTTCAGGTACTTCGGTTCGCCCGGTCCGATGAGGCGCCCGCCGAAGCCGGCCAGGTGTCCGCCCTGGTCGTGGATCGGGAACGTGAGGCGCGTGCGGAAGCGCGGCCGCGGTTCCTCGGTCGCATCGCGCTTGACCAGCAACCCGGCCTCGAGCATGGTCGTGTCGTCGATGCCCAGCGACGCAAGGTACGCGCGCATCAGGCCGATCTCGCGGGGGGCGTAGCCAAGGCCGAACCGCTCCGCGACCTCGCGCGTGACCTCGCGCGAGGCGAGGTACTCCCGCGCCGGCTCGCCGAGCACCTCCTCCCACAACACACGGTGGAAGTAGAGCTGAGCCGCGGCGTTCGCCTCCCACAGGGGCTCGCGCGGATCGGGCCCCTGCCGCTTCGTCTGGACCTCACGCAACTCCAGCCCGCTCTTTTCTGCCACCATTCGCACCGCCGACGGCCAGTCTCCCCCAAAGCGCTTCTGCAGGAACGAGAACACGTCGCCCGATTCCTTGCACACGAAGCAATGAAAGAACTTCTTCTGGGCCGAGACCGAGAAGTTACGGTTCACGCCCTGGTGAAAGGGACAGGGGCCGCGGTAATTGCCCCCCCTGCCCTTGAGCGGGACAAACTCGCCGATGATCGCGACGATGTCCGCGCTTTCCCTGATGCGCTCCACTTCCTCGTCGGGAATCACAGTTCCGCCACCGTCACCCCGGAACCGCCCTCGTTCCAGAGTCCCAGCCGGAAGCTTCGCACCCGCCTGTCCTTGCGCAGCATTTCCGACACCCGGTCGCGCAACGCGCCCGTGCCCTTGCCATGGATGATGCGCACCGAGCGCAGGTCCGCCCGCACGGCCGCGTCCACCGCCTGCATCACGCT
>JBKJTM010000058.1:0-5230 GCA_046590805.1 Usitatibacter sp. | reverse complement strand
CGCGACCAGGCGGCCGACGAACGAATCGACGCCGTGGGCCTTCATCGCCTCGATCGCCATCGCGCGCGCGCCGCTGCCGCTCACCGACTTCATGATCGCGGTGGGTAACGAGGGCGTGAAGTCGGTGTTGAACCCGAGCATGCCGATGCCCCATGCCACGGCGCCCACGAGCGCGTCGAGAACGCCGGAATTCCTCAGCACGCCGATGGCGACCAGCATGCCGACGAGGAACGGGATGATCATCAGCGACATCTGGATGCCGCCCTTGGCTCCCTCGATGAAGACCTCGTAGACGTTCGCGCGCCGGTAGAGGGCGCCGCAGATGAAGGCGACGATGATCGACAGCAATATCAAATTCCCGGCCACCTTCGACACCAGCTGGATCTGCTCGCGGGTGAGGAACTGGGTGAAGTACCAGACGATCCCCAGCATGAACGCCGTGATCCCGCCGATCCACGCGAGCACTACGGGATCGGCGAGGCGGATGCGCTGTTTCAACGCCACCGCGAGCAGCGCCACCAGCGTGCCGGCGAAGGTCGCGATGAGCGTCGGGATGAAGATGTCCGAGGGGTCCTTCGCGCCCAGGATCGCGCGTTGCGCCATCACGCTCACCGGGATCAGCGTCATCCCGGCGGTGTTGAGCACCAGGAACATGATCTGCGCATCGGTGGCTTCCTCCTTGCTGGGATTCAGCGTCTGCAGGCTCTCCATCGCCTTCAACCCGATCGGCGTCGCGGCGTTGTCGAGCCCCAGGAAGTTGGCCGAGTAGTTCATCACCATCAGCCCCGTGGCCGGATGGTCGCGCGGCACCCCGGGGAAGATGCGCGAGAAGAACGGCCCGATCAGCTTCGCGACGAAATCGATCGCGCCCGCCTTCTCGCCGATCGCGAGGATTCCCATCCACAGCGTCATCACGCCGGCAAGCGGCAGCGCGATGTCCATCACCGCGAAGCGCGCCGACTCGAAGGTGCCGTCTACGATGCGCTTGAACACATCGACGTCACCGAGGAAAATCCACTGCGCCAGCGCGGCGGCGAAGCCGATGATGAAGAAGCTGGTCCAGATATAGGTGAGCGCCATTTGGCGTTATTGTATCCACCAGCCCCATGTCCAAGACCGAGTCCCACAACCCCGAGCACGCCCGCCTCGACGCCTACCCCATCGACGAGCTGGTGAGCGCGTTCGTCGAGGACCAGGTCGGCGCGCTCGACGCGGTGAGCGCGGCGCGTGCCGACATCACCCGGGCGGTCGCGGCCGCCGTCCCGCGCATCGAGGCCGGCGGCCGCCTCATCTACGTGGGCGCCGGCACTTCAGGGCGCCTGGGCCTCCTCGACAGCGTCGAGCTCTATCCCACCTTCTCGTGGCCGAAGGACCGCTGCGTGGCGTTGCTCGCCGGCGGGCGCGATGCGGTCTACGAGGCGGTCGAGGGCGCCGAGGACGACGAGGGCCAGGGAGCGGCCGACATCCGCGGCGTCTCGGTCGGCAGCAACGACGTGGCGATTTTGCTCGCGGCCTCCGGCAACACGCCCTACGTGCTCGGGGCGCTGCGCGCGGCCCGCGAGGCAGGCGCGCTCACCATCGGGATCGCCAACAACCCCGACGCGCCGGTCGCGCGCGAGGCGCAGATCGGCGTGACGCTCGACACCGGCTCGGAGCTCATCTCCGGCAGCACCCGCCTCAAGGCGGGGACGGCGCAGAAGATCGCGCTCAACACGTTCTCCAGCGCGCTGATGGTGCGCATGAACAAGGTGTTCGGCAACCTGATGGTGGACCTGCGCCCCACCAACGCGAAGCTGATCAAGCGGGCGGTGGCGCTCACGGTGCTCGCCACCGGCACCGACGAGGACACCGCGCGCCGCACGCTCGAAGGCTGCGAGTTCCAGGTCAAGGTGGCGATCCTCGCGATCACGCGCACGCTGGATGTGGCCGAGGCGCGCGCGCGGCTCGCCGCCGCCAACGGCAACCTGCGCGCGGCGATGGCGGAGTAGCCCCGGCATGACGGCTGCAGACGCGCCGCCCCAGCCCGCGGCCCCGTGGCGCTGGATCCCCACGCTCTACTTCGCCCAGGGGATCCCGTACGTGATCGTGATGACCGTCTCGGTCGTCATGTACAAGACGCTCGGCATCTCCAACACGGACATCGCGCTCTACACCAGCTGGCTCTACCTGCCGTGGGTAATCAAGCCGCTGTGGTCGCCGCTGGTGGACATGTTCGGCACCAAGCGGCGCTGGATCCTCACCCTTCAACTGCTCATCGGGGCCTCGCTCGCGCTGGTCGCGCTCACGGTGCCCACCTCGCACTTCTTCCAGGCGACGCTCGCGGTCTTCTGGCTGATGGCGTTCAGCTCGGCGACCCACGACATCGCGGCCGACGGCTACTACATGCTGGCGCAGGACCCGCACCAGCAAGCGGCCTTCGTCGGCGTGAGGAGCGCTTTCTATCGCCTGGCGATGATCGCGGGACAAGGGGGCCTGGTGTTCCTCGCCGGTCAGCTGGGCGAGTTCACCGGCAACGTGGCGATGGCGTGGACCATCGTCCTGCTCTTCTCCGGGGCCACATTCCTGGCGCTCTACGCCTGGCACCGCGTGGCGCTTCCGGTGCCGGCCGCGGACTACGCGACCGGGACGGGTACCAACATCCTGCAGGGCTTCGCCGAGACCTTCGCCTCGTTCTTCGCCAAGCCCGGCATCGTCGCGATCCTCGCCTTCCTGCTGCTCTTCCGCTTCGCCGAGGCGCAGGCGCTGAAGCTGATCACGCCGTTCCTGCTCGATCCCCTGGCGAAGGGCGGGCTGGGGCTTACGACCTCGCAGGTGGGCATCGTCTATGGGACCGTGGGCGTCATCGCGCTCACCGTGGGCGGCATCCTGGGCGGCCTCGCGATCTCGCGCCACGGCCTCAGGCGATGGCTCTGGCCGATGGTGTTCGCGATGCACGTGCCGAACCTCATCTTCGTCTACCTCGCGCTTGCGCAACCCCAGGCGCCGGCCCTCATCGCGGGCGCGCTCGCGCTCGAGCAGTTCGGCTACGGGTTCGGTTTCGCCGCCTACCTGCTCTTCATGATCATGATCTCCGAAGGCCCGCACAAGACCGCGCACTACGCGATCTGCACCGGCTTCATGGCGCTCGGCATGATGCTCCCGGGCATGGTGAGCGGCTGGATCCAGGAGCAGCTGGGTTACGCGAATTTCTTCGTATGGGTATGCTTCGCGACGCTGCCCGCGTTCATCGCCACGGCGCTGGTCCGGGTGGAGCGCGACTTCGGCCGCAGGGCACCCGCACCTTCCACAACGTGAGCACCGTATCCGTGAAACGCCTTCTCCCCGCCCTGGCCCCGCTGCTGCTCGCCGGCTGCGCCACGGGCACCATCGTCTTCGACGACACCTATACCTCGAAGAGCCAGGAAAGCCGCGTGCAGTTCCTGGTGCTGCACTACACCGAGGGCGACTTCGCCGGCTCGCTCAGGATCCTCACCCAGGGCCCGGTGAGCAGCCATTACCTGGTGAACATCGATCCTCCGACCGTGTACCGGCTGGTCGACGAGAGCCGCACGGCGCACCACGCGGGCGTGAGCTCGTGGAAGGGCTACACCCAGATCAACGCGAGCTCGATCGGCATCGAGATCGTGAATCGCGCCTTCACCGGCACGCCCGACCCGAACAACTGGGCCGATTACCCCAAGGCGCAGATGGACGTGGTGATGGAGCTGGTGAAGGACATCGTCGCGCGCCACAGGATCAGGCCCGATCGCATCGTCGGCCACAGCGACATCGCGCCCCAACGCAAGGTGGATCCGGGGCCCAGGTTTCCGTGGAAGCGCCTCGCCGACGCGGGATTGATTCCGTGGCCTGACGCAGCCAAAGTCGCCGAGCGGCGCGTCGGATTCGAGGCCGGATTGCCCGACGTCGAGTGGTTCCAGCGGCAGCTCGCCAGGCACGGCTTCGCCGTGCCCACCAACGGCGTGCTCGACGAGGCGACGGTGCGCGTGATCATGGTCTTCCAGATGAAGTACCGTCCGGCGAAGTTCGACGGCATGCCGGACGCGGAGACCGCGGCGATCCTCGACGTGCTCGTGGATCCATGACCTTGCGGCGCGCGGCGCACACGCTGCTCGGCCTCGGCGCCTTCGCCGTGGCGGGGCACGCGGGCGGGCCGCCGGCGCCACCGGCGTGGCAGGCGAGGCTCGATTCCGAGCTCGCCGCGATCCAGGCCGATCCCGCCCGTCCGCTCGCGAGCCTCTCGGTGCTCGCGATCCGCGATGGCAAAGTGGTGTACGAACGGCAGCTCGGCCATCGCTGGATCGACAACGGCGACCCGTCCCGCAGCAGGCAGGCCGACACGGCGACGATCTACCGCGTCGCCTCCATCTCGAAACTGGTGACGGCGATCGGCGTGATGCGCCTCGCCGAAGAGGGCGTCCTCGACCTCGATCGCGACGTGGGCGAGTACCTGGGCTATCGCCTTCGCAATCCGCACTTCCCGTCCGTCCCGATCACGCTGCGCATGCTGCTCTCGCACACCTCCTCGCTGCGCGACGACGAGGGCTACTTCTGGCCCGAGGGGAAAATTGGTGTCGGAGTCGATTTGACCAAGGCGTGGTCGCCGCAGGCGCCGCCCGGGACCTACTTCCAGTACGCCAACCTGCCCTGGGGCATCGCGGGCACGATCATGGAGAAGGCGACGGGCGAGCGCTTCGACCGCCTGATGAAGCGCGTGGTGCTCGATCCGATGGGCCTGCGCGGCGGCTATCACGTCGCCGACCTGCCGCCGGACCAGGTGGCTTCGATCGCGACGCTCTACCGCAAGCGCGGCACCGACGATGCGGCGGTCTGGGACCCCAAGGGCCCGTGGGTGCCGCAGGTGGACGATTTCTCCAGTGCGCCGCCACAGCCGCGCGCCAGCCCCCGTTACGCCATCGGCAGCAACGCCACGCTCTTCGGTCCCCAGGGCAACCTCCACATCTCGGTGGCGGACCTCGGCCGCATCATGCGCATGCTCATGGACCGCGGAACGCTGGACGGCAAGCCCATCCTCAAGGCCGCGAGCGTGGACGCGATGCTGGCCCGCCAGTGGCGCAGCGACGGCGGCAGGAACGGCCTCGTGTCCTATGGCGCGAGCCGCGATCGCGCCAATGCCTGGGGGCTGGGCAACCAGCACTTTCTCGACGTGAGCGGGCCGGGCCTTGGAGACCGCCTCGTCGAGGGCGGCGGCTTCACCGGGGTGGGACACCAT
>JBKJTM010000056.1:0-5551 GCA_046590805.1 Usitatibacter sp. | reverse complement strand
CACGGATCTCGCCACGGGATCATTCCAACGCACCAGCTTCGTGATTTCCCAGGCCACGGGAACAAGCCCGGGCTTTTTCGCGAGCCCGTCGTCAGTGACTTTTCAAGGACGGCGGCTGGGCGAATGCGCCGGAAGCGACATCAGCGCGACGTTCTATGTATTCGGCGGCACACCGCCTTATGTGATTTCGAACACCCTCTCCACGCTGATTGTGCGACCGGAAGTATTGGGGTCGAGCGGCAGCGGATTCACGGTCACTCCGACCGGATCTTGTATTGGCTTGCCAGGTTTTCCGGTCATCATTCGAGATGCCGCGGGACGGACGACAACGGCAAATGTGGCAAACATTACGGGCACGGAGGCGATCCCCGCGCTTTCTGCCTCACCCTCTACTGTGAATATCAGCAGCTGCGATGCCACCGCGAGCGTTCAGGTCGCGGGCGGCAGGAGTAGCACCTACTTCGTCGCGTCGGGAAGCGATGCGCTGATTGCCACGATCTCCGGAAGCACGGTGACCATCAGCAGGCGTAACCCTTCCGGCCCAGCCGCAGCTTCGGGCAGCATTGGAATCTCTGATGGGACGAGTGTCGTTACCGTCTCGGTGACGATCTCGGGGCGGGCGCTGAATGCCTGCCCATCGCCTGGTTTCGCCGCTTCGCCCAGTTCGGTGACGCTCACGGACTGCACCAGCGCCGCACAAGTGGTGCTTTCGGGTGGCTCTGGAACCTACGTTGCGTCTTCGAGCAATGGGAGCGTTACGGCCACAGTCAGTGGAAGCATTCTTTCCATCCGCCGCGCAAACCCCTCCGGCGCCTTTGGCGGTGGCACTGTCACCGTATCTGATGGCAACACTAGTGTTCCCATCACCGTGAACGCGTCGGGGGCTGGCGCTGCGGGCTGTGGTAGCGGGAATACGACTCTGTCGGTAAGCCCAACGACCGTGAACCTCACCACGTGTTCCAGCGCGGAGGTTGTGCAGATTTTCGGTGGGTCCGGTACTTACACGGTAATACCCAGCAACAGCAGCCTGACAGCGACCATTTCTGGAACGGTGCTTTCCATTCGTAGAACCAATCCGTCCTCCTCATCCTCTGGAGGAACGGTAACCGTGAACGACGGGTCGGCTTCTGCCGTTGTGGCCGTAAATACCTCCGGCGAAGGAGCCGGCGCTTGTCCCACGCCGGTGAGGACGAGCCCATCCCTCGTGACGCTCACGGACTGCAACGCGACAGCCGTCGTCACAGTCTCCGGAGGCAGCGGAACGTACACGGCCACCCCAAGCAGCACCAGCCTCACGACGAGTGTCAGCGGCAACGTGTTGTCGATTCGCAGGACCAATCCGTCGTCTGCCTTTAGCAGCGGGACGGTGACCGTCAGCGATGGTTCCTCGACTTCCACCGTAACCGTGAATGCGACAGGTAACGGCGCCAGCGCTTGTCCCAATGCAAGTCAAGGTTTTGCTGCTTCGACGACGACCGTTGAACTCACCAGCTGCACCAATTCCGCGCAAGTCACTTTGTCGGGCGGAAATTCCGCCAGCTATAGCGCGGCTTCGCAGAGCTCTGCCGTTACCGCTACCACCTCCGGTTCAACGGTGACGATAAGACGCGCTGTGCCTTCCGGGACATTTACGACGGGTACGGTTGTCGTGTCGGACGGCAATAGCAGTATCACCGTGACCGTAAATGGCGTTGGTGCGGGGACCGGATCGTGCTCCGCCGGGGCCGCGGTCTCGACAAACCCCACCGACGTAACCGTGAACTCCTGCACCAGCACTCCTAGTGTCATTGTCTCGGGAGGAAACGGGAATTATTCAGTTGCGACAAGCAACACGGCAATCACCGTGAGCTTTGCCACGGGGGCAAGTAGCAACATTTTGACAATAAGACGTGCCTCCGGGCCCGCGCCGACTACAAATACGCCCTGCGTAAGCACGGCAAGAACAGGTACGCAATGTGTGACCGTGTCGGACGGTGCGTCGAGCACCGAAGTGGGTGTGACCCTGACGGGTACGGCGACGGGAACCTGTCCTTGACCCGCACGTGCAACTGGCCGGATGCTGCGCCGCAGCAGAGCACTTTCGCTGGCCACGCCTGTGTGGAAAGCTCTACTTGCGCTGAAGTGAAAGTTGCGCTTTAATAACCCGCTATAACCCGCTAATTCTTAAGATTTCTGAAACATTCGACGGCGCGGGCCACGGCTTAAAGGGGAATCGATCGTGAAATTCGAATCGTTGCGCAACTGGCTCCTGGCTCTCCTGGCGTTCGGCATGGCTGGCCTTCTAACGTCCTGCGGAGGCGGCGGCGCCGCCGCCAGCTCCCAGGGCGGAGTGATCACCATCACGCCCAACGCGGGCACTTTTTACGCGGGTGTGCCGGTCACCTTCACGATCTTGGGCGGCAGGGCCCCCTACCTGGTGAGCTCCAGCGAGCCCACCTTGCTTCCGGTTCCCTCGGAACTCAGCGGAAACACATTCACCACCGTCCCCAACAACCCCGGGGTTGTCAACGTGGGCATCTCGGCGGGTGACCTACCGGTCCGCACCGCCACGATCACCGTCCGAGACGCAACCGGCCAAAGCAGGATCAGCGACGGCCTCGTGGTCGCGCAGAACTTCCTCACGGGTTACGGCGTCAGGTTCAGCCCGCTGACTTGCCCGAGCGGCTCCTCGAGCGCCACCAGCCCCGTCGCCCAGGTTTGCGCCGGCGGCGATTCCGCGGTGCAGATGCAGGCGGTGTTCAACGGCACCCTGGTTGGCAACCGCGTGTTCCGCTTCGAGGTCATTCGCGGCAACTTCGCGCTGCGCCACCCGGTGACCGGCCAGGTCTCTAACACCATCACCGTCAACTCCGACCACACGGGCACGGTCCTCGGCATCATCCAGGTCGCCGCCAACACTCCGGGCGGGCTTGGAGTGCTTCGCCTGATCGACGTGGCAACCGGGGTTTACGCGGATACGGTGTTCGTGATCAGTGGGTTGTCGACCTCGCAGAACCTCACGGCGGTGCCGAACACCTTCACGTTCACCGGCGCGCTCACCACCACCTGCGGCACCGGCAGCGCGGACTTCATCGTCTTCGACGGCACGCCGCCCTACACCGCGGTGAGCTCCTTCGCCCCCAACATCAGCGTCACGCCGAGCTCTTCGACCAATCCGGGGCGCTTCACCATCACGGCTAACAACCCGAATACCTGTATCGCCGGCGGCACGGTCGTGGTGACCGATGCGCTGGGCGGCCGGACCACCATCACGGTGAACACGGTGGCGGGCTCGATCACACCGCCGGTTCCGATCGGCCTCGCGGTTGGCCCGACGACGTTAACGCTCGGATGCGGCCAATCGGGCTCCGTGACGGTGATCGGCGGCTCGGGCGTCAGTGTCACGTCGACCAGCGCCGCGGTCACCGCCGTGGCAAGCGGCAACTCGGTGACCATCACCCGTGCGAACACGGGGAGCAGCCCGACCACCGTGGGCATCGGCATCACCGACGGGCGCACTGTCGCGACCGTGACTGCCACGGTGCCGGCCACCTGCCCGTAACGTCCGGGTCGTACACGAACGGGCATCCCGCGAGGGATGCCCGTTTCATTTCGAGGGCGCCCCGATGGGCTTGCTGCCCGGCCCGGTGATCGTCACCGGCTCTACCGGATTCGTCGGCCGCGCGCTGATGGCCGCCTTGGGCGATGGCGCCTCCCGCCTGCACCTGGCGCCTGCCCGTTGGATCGAGGCGGCCGATGCCGCGTCCTTCGAAGGCGCAACCGTTTTCCACCTTGCCGCCCACGCGCATCAGATGCACGGCGCGACCGAAGGCGACTACACGCGCGATAACGTGGACAAGACCCGGCAGCTGGCGGATCTCGCCGCGGATCGGGGAGCGCGCCGCCTGGTGTTCCTCAGCAGCATCAAGGTGCATGGCGAGGAAAGCGCGAGGCCCTTCGCCGCGACCGACAAGCCGGCGCCACAGGACGCGTATGCACGCTCCAAGCTCGCGGCGGAAAGAGCCGTGACCGAGGCCGCGTCGCGGCGCGGCTTGGAGGCGACGATCGTGCGTGCGCCGCTCGTCTATGGCGCCGGTGCGCGCGGCAACCTGCGGGCGCTGCTGCGTCTCGCCGATTCGCCATGGCCCCTTCCCTTCGCAGCGCTCGACAATCGCCGCAGCTTCATCCACGTGAGCGACCTCGCGGCCCTGCTGGTCGCCTGCGCTGCGAGTCGCGAGGCGGCAGGGCGAACCTATCTCGCCGCGCATCGCAGCCCCGCCTCGACAAGTGCGCTGATCGCAGGTCTGCGCAGCGCTCTCGGCAGGCCACGCCGGTTGTTTCCGATCGCGCCCGCGACGCTCGAGGGCGCCGGCGCCATTTGCGGGCAGGGAGAGCGCATTCGAAGGCTCACGCGCTCGCTCGAGGCCGATCCCTCCGCCGCCGAGAGCGATCTTGGATGGAGCGCGAAGATTCCTCTGCAAGGCGCGATCGCGGACCTGGTCCGCGGACATCGCGGCGGGCCGGCCGCATGACGCTCCTCTACCTGCTGCTCCCCGCGCTCATCGCTGCCTTTGTCATCGCGGCCTCGCGCCGCTCGTCATGGGCAATGCGCGTGATCGACCGTCCCAACGAGCGCTCGCTGCATACGGTGCCGACGCCACGCCTCGGCGGAGTGGGCCTGATGGCGGGTGCGCTCCCCCTGATCGCGCTTACCGGAAGCGCGCCGCTGGTCGCGATCGCGGTGTGCGCCGCGTTCCTCGCCATCGTGTCCTTCATCGACGACATGCGCAGCCTGCCGATCGAGGTGAGGTTGCCCGCGCATCTCGCGGCGTCGCTTGCGGCGGTGCTCGCCTTCGCGTCGCCCGTGGGGGCGGGGGCCGCCTGGGGCTGGGTCGAAGTCGCGATCGCCGTGCTGGCGATCGCGTGGATGGCCAACCTCTTCAACTTCATGGACGGCTCGGACGGGATCGCCGGCGGCATGGGCGTCATCGGCTTCGCCGTCCTGGCGATAGCCGCCGCGGATGGCGGCTCCATGCCGCTCGCGCTCGCGTCGATCGCGATCGCCTCAGCCGCTGCGGGATTCCTGCTGTTCAACTTCCCGCCGGCGCGCGTCTTCCTCGGGGATTCGGGCTCGGTCCCGCTCGGATTCCTCGCCGGGGCGCTCGGCGCCTGGGGCGTGACGCTGGGCGCGTGGCCGGTGTGGTTCCCGCTCCTCGCGTTCTCGCCCTTCATCGTGGATGCGAGCCTCACGGTGCTGCGCCGGCTGTTCGCGGGCGAGCGCATCTGGCGCGCCCATCGCTCGCATTTCTACCAGCGGCTGGTGCTCGCCGGCTGGAGCCGGCGGCGGCTCGCCCTGGCCGCGTACGGGCTCATGATCGCGGCGGGCGCGAGCGCGCTCGCGGGGCGCGGGCAGGGCGAGGAAGTGCAGTGCGCTATAATTTTGGTCTGGGGAGCGATCTATGTGTCGCTCCTTGTCGCGATTGAACGGCGTACCCGCTAGGGACCACGCTGTTTCCTGACGGTAGCTCTTCCGCAAGCCAAACCGAAACAACAACAAGGCGGAAAACGGCGC
>JBKJTM010000454.1:0-2865 GCA_046590805.1 Usitatibacter sp. | reverse complement strand
CCGGTGGTCTTCGATGGCCGCAACCTCTACGAGCCTTCGGTCGTGGCCGCGCACGGGCTGGAGTATTTCGCGATCGGCCGCCCGACGGTGTCCAGGGCATGAAGCTTGACGACTTCTCCGGCGTCCGCGTGCTGGTCGCCGGCGACGTCATGCTCGACCGCTACTGGTTCGGCGACGTGAGCCGGATCTCGCCCGAGGCGCCGGTGCCGGTGGTGCACGTGAAGCGCACCGAGGAGCGTCCCGGCGGCGCCGCCAACGTCGCGCGCAATATCACCTCGCTCGCGGGGCGATGCACGCTGCTGTCCGTGGTGGGAACCGACGAGGCCGGCAGGACCCTGGAGGGGCTCCTCGCTGGGGAGCACGTGAAGACGGCGCTGCATCGCGACGCGGCGCTCTCGACCACCGTGAAGCTGCGCGTCATCGGCCAGCAGCAGCAGCTGTTGCGCATCGATTTCGAGCGCGCGCCGAGTCGCGAGGTGCTGGCGGCCAAGCTGGACGATTACGAGAAGCTGGTGGACGAGGCCGACGCCGTGGTGCTCTCGGACTATGGCAAGGGGGCGCTCGAGCGCGTCCAGGACATGATCGCCGTGGCGCGGCGCCGGGGAAAGCCGGTGCTGGTCGACCCCAAGGGCGAGGATTACGCCCGCTATCGGGGCGCCACGCTGCTCACGCCCAACCGCGGCGAGTTCCGCCAGGTGGTGGGGCGCTGGAGCGACGAGGCCGACCTTGCCCGCCGCGCGCAGAAGCTGCGCGCCGAGCTCGAGCTCGATGCGCTCATCGTGACGCGCAGCGAGGAGGGCATGTCGCTCTTCACCGCCGACGAGAGTCACCACGAGCCGACCGTCGCGCGCGAGGTGTACGACGTGAGCGGCGCGGGCGACACCGTGATCGGCGTGCTCGCGCTGATGGTGGCGGCGGGCGCCGACCTGCACGCGGCGATGAAGGTCGCCAACCACGCTGCCGGCATCGTGGTCGGCAAGCTCGGCACCGCCGTCGTGCACCGCGAGGAGCTGGTCGCCAGCCTCGCCAACCAGGATTAGGGAAAATGGCACTCATCGTCACCGGCGCGGCAGGGTTCATCGGCGCCAACCTCGTGAAGGCGCTCAACAGTCGCGGCGAGCGCGACATCGTCGCCGTCGACAACCTCTCGCGAGCCGACAAGGTGCGCAACCTCGGCGATCTCGAGATCGCCGATTTCCTCGACAAGCGCGACTTCATCGAGCTGCTGCGCGGCGGCCTGGAAGGCGATTTCGAGGCCGTGATCCACCAGGGCGCCTGCTCCGACACCATGGAGACCGACGGGCGCTACATGATGGAGAACAATTACGAGTACTCGAAGACGCTGCTCGACTGGTGCCAGGGGCGCGCGATCCCGTTCATCTATGCCTCGTCGGCCTCGGTCTACGGCTCCGGCCGCGAGTTCAGGGAGGCGCGCGAGCACGAGGCGCCGCTCAACGTCTACGGCTACTCCAAGTTCCTCTTCGACCAGCTGGTGCGCCGCCGGCTCGCCGGGGCCACCGCGCAGGTCGCCGGCTTCCGCTACTTCAACGTGTACGGGCCGCGCGAGTCCCACAAGGGGCGCATGGCTTCGGTCGCGTTCCATTTCTACAACCAGTACCTCGCCACCGGGCGGGTGCGCCTCTTCGAGGGAAGCGACGGCTTCGGCGACGGCGAGCAGCTCCGCGACTTCGTATCCGTGGAGGACGTCGTGAAGGTGAACCTCTTCTTCCTCGACCATCCGGAGGTCTCCGGAATATTCAACGTGGGCACAGGCCGCGCGGAATCCTTCAATGCCGTCGCGCAGGCGACGGTCAACGCCATCCGCCGCTCGAAAGGGGAGACGGAGCTTTCACTTGCCGATCTCGCGGCCGCCGGGGCGATCGAGTACATCCCGTTTCCCGCGCAGCTGGTCGGCAAGTACCAGAGCTTCACCCAGGCCGACGTGGGTGCGCTGCGCTCTGCCGGTTATTCGGAGCCGTTCCTCGAAGTCCAGCGCGGCGTGGGCCGGTATGTGGACGAGCGCTTGCGCGCGGGGGAGGGGCCGTGATGCGCGCCACGTTGTTCGCCTTGATGGCGTCGGCGGCGATGGCCGCGTGCGCCGCGCCCACGCGGAGCGATCCGCCCAAGGCCGCGCCGGCCGCCGGGGCCGCGCCTGCCGCCAGCGCCGACGGAAAGAAACAAGGCCTGGGCATCGCGCTGAAGAACGCGGGATTCGAGAGCGCGGCACGCAAGTCGGAGCGATGCCCCGAAGGTTGGGAGTGCACGATGCACTCCAATGCGGACTCGTTCCGATTTACGGTCGAAGCCCCGGAGGGCGCGCAGGGCAAGCAGGCTTTGTGCATCGAGCGGGTGATCGGCGAGCCGTGGGCGCTGGTCACGCAATCGGTGCCGGCCGCGGCGCTGCGCGGGTCGACGTTGCGATTCTCCGTAGCCGTCAGGGTCGAGCGCACGGACGGCGCCGGGGGAGGGCCGTGGGCGGTGGTTCATGGGCCCTCGGCAAACCTGGCCCACCAGGAACGCCCGGTGAAGGCGACCAAGGGCTGGGAGCGCATCGCCGTGGAAGTTCCGGTGGGCGCCACGGCGCAGATCGTGGAGGTGGGCGCGACGCTGGTGGGAGGCGGCCGCATCTGCATCGACGACGCCCGGCTTGAAGTCCGCCCGGACCAGTAAGCCTATAATTGACCCGCTCATGCGGTCACCCCGCTGGCATCAAAACAGGGAGAAAAAATGAAAAGAATCGTAATGCTGTTCGCCGCGCTGCTGGCTTACGCCGGCATGGCCTTCGCCGCCGTCAACATCAATTCCGCCACCAGGGAACAACTCGAGGCCCTCAATGGCGTGGGTCCGGTGAAGGCCATGCCGGCG
>JBKJTM010000334.1:0-4966 GCA_046590805.1 Usitatibacter sp. | reverse complement strand
GTGCGCGCTGTTCAGCGTTTCGGCAGCCGCCGCTCGAGCGAATAGATCGACTCGACGCTCTCTCGAGCACGCACTTCGAGCGCTTCGCCCGCGTCGATCAGCACCTCGCAGGGACGCGGGCGCGAGTTGTAGTTCGACGCCATCGCCATGCCGTAGGCGCCGGCCGACAGGATTGCGACCAGGTCGCCGGCGGCGATCGCGAGGTCGCGATCCACGCCGAGCACGTCCGAGGACTCGCACACCGGGCCCACCACGTCGTAGCGCGCTGCGCGGACGCCCCGCTCTTCCACCGCGACGATCTCGTGCCACGACTCATAGAGCGCCGGGCGGATCAGCTCGCTCATCGAGGCGTCCACCACCGCGAAGCGCTTCTCCTTGTCGAGCTTCAGGTACTCGACGCGGCTGAGGAGCACGCCCGCGGGGCCGGCGATCGCGCGTCCCGGCTCGAGCAGCACCTGGAAGCCGCGCCCGGCGAGGCGCTTCGCCAGGCGCGCGCAGTATCCGCGCACGTCCGGGGGCGTCTCGTCCCGGTAGCGGATGCCGAAACCGCCGCCCAGGTCCACGTGCTCGAGCTCGATGCCCTCCTCGGTCAGCTTCGCCACCAGCTCGAGGACGCGCTCCAGCGCCTCGTCCATGGGAGAGGTCTCGAGGATCTGCGAGCCGATGTGGCAGCCGATGCCGACCACGCGGATGTTGGGCATCGCGGTTGCGCGCCGATACACGGCGAGCGCGAGCGCGTGCGGGATGCCGAACTTGTTGCCGGCGAGTCCCGTGGATATGTAGGGGTGGGTGCGCGCGTCCACGTCGGGATTGATGCGCAGCGACACCGGGGCGCGCACCCGCGCCTCGCCCGCCAGCCGGTCGAGGCGCTCGAGCTCCGGCTCGCTCTCCACGTTGAAGCACTTGATGCCCGCGGCGAGCGCCGTCGCGATCTCGCCTTCCGACTTGCCGACGCCGGAGAAGATCACGCGCGAGGCCGGATGCCCGGAGGCCAGCACGCGCGCGAGCTCGCCGCCGGAGACGATGTCGAAGCCGGCGCCGAGGCGCCCGAGCGCGTCCAGAACCGCCAGGTTGGAGTTCGCCTTCACCGCGTAGCAGACCATGTGGTCCACGCCCGCGAGGCCTTCGTCGAAATCACGGAACGCCCGCTCGATCATCGAGCGCGAATACACGTAGCAGGGGGTACCGAAGCGCCGCGCCACGGTGGCGAGCGGCACGCCGTCCAGGGCGAGCGCGCCCGCGATCCGCCCGAGGCCGATCATGGCGCGGTCTTGGCCGGCGGGGCCTCGGGAATCTTGAGCGGTCCCTTCTGCCCGCAGGCGGCGAGCGCGCAGCAGAAGGCGGCGAATGCGAGGGCGCGTATCATCCGCGCATTATGAACGAGAGCGAATTCCACAGCGCCGTCGATGCGGTGCTCGCGCGCATCGAGACGGGGGTCGAAACCGAGGACCGGCTCGACGTCGACCTCGAGAGCGGCATCCTCACCGTCACCTGCCCGGACGACACGCGCGTGATCGTCAATCGCCAGACGCCGAATCGCGAGATCTGGGTGGCGGCGCGCTCCGGCGGCTTCCACTTCGTGCTGCGCGAGGGTCGCTGGATCGACACGCGCTCGGGAGAAGAGCTGTTCGCTTCGCTCGCGCGCATCATCGCGCTGCAATCGGGGGTGAAAGTCGCTTTCGAGTGACGCGCGCGGTGCGAAAACGTCGTCAAAACGCGTCGAAGCCGAGTTGGTAGCGACTCGACACGATAAATCGGCTGTGGAAATCCTTGACAAAACGGTAGCGACTCGCTACTAATTCGTCTCAGCGGTGTGTGCCGCGATGGAGGCCGCCCTGGACAAGAACCCGATCGTGCTCCTCGAGTTGGTCGAGCGGCTCGGCAACCTGATGCGGGCGGAGCTGCGCAAGGCCGGGGCGGATGAATCGCTGCAGCCCGTCCACCTCCACGCGCTCATCTATCTTAGCAAGGCGAACCGCTATTCGAACACTCCCCAGGCGCTGGCCGACTACCTCGGCCTCACCAAGGGCACGGTGTCGCAGACGCTCCTCCTCCTCGACCGCCGGGGATTGATCGAGCGCTTCGAGGACGACATCGACCGCCGCGTGGTGCGGCTGCGCCTGTCCTCGGCCGGGGAGCAGTTCCTCGCCGAGTCGCAGCCGGCGCTGCCGTGGCAGAACGCCACCCGCAACATCAGCCCGAATCGCATCCGCAACGCCACCTCGGCGCTGCGGGAAGCGCTCGCCACCCTCCAGGAGGACAACGAGGGCGCGGTATTCGGCGAGTGCTCGAGCTGCAGCTGGTGCCAGAAGCTCTCGCAGCGCATCTACCGCTGCGGAAAGATGGGCGACCGCCTCTCGGGTCCCGAGACGCGCAAGCTTTGCCGCATCTACGCCGCGAAGGTCGAGGAAACCGCCTAGATCGGGGACTCGCTGGGCGCGCGTCCCGAGGTTACAGCCGGCTGCGCGCTCGCGCGATGGCGGCGCGCACCGCCGCCGGCGCCGTGCCGCCGATGTGCGTGCGCGAGGCGATGGAGCCCTCGGGCGTGAGGACCGCGAGCGCGTCCTCGCCGATCAGCGGGGAAAACGACTGGAGCGTCGCGAGCGGCAGGCCCGCCAGGTCCACGCGCGCCTTTTCCGCCGCGCGGACGGCGCGCGCGACGACCTCGTGGGCATCGCGGAAGGCCACGCCTTTCCTCACCAGGTAGTCGGCGAGGTCGGTGGCGGTGGCGAAACCCTCGGAAAGCGCCGCGCGCATGCGCTCCGGGCGCGGGGTCACCGCCGGCAGGAGCTGGGCGAGGAGCGTGAAGACGTCGGCCAACGTGTCGGCGGCGTCGAAGAGCGGCTCCTTGTCCTCCTGGTTGTCCTTGTTGTACGCCAGCGGCTGGCCCTTCATCACCGTGAGGAGCGTCGTGAGCGCGCCGTAGACACGCCCGGTCTTGCCGCGCATCAGCTCCGGGACGTCCGGATTCTTCTTCTGCGGCATGATCGAGGAGCCGGTGCAGAAGCGGTCGGCGATGTCGACGAAACCGAAGCGCGGGCTCATCCAGGTCACCAGCTCCTCGGCGAGCCGGGAGACATGCATCATCGCCACCGCCGCCGCCGCCAGGAATTCGATCGCGAAGTCGCGATCGGAGACCGCGTCCAGGGAGTTCTCGCACACGCCATCGAAACCCAGCTCGCGCGCCACCGACTCGCGGTCGATCGGGAAACTGGTGCCGGCCAGGGCCGAAGCGCCCAGGGGCAGGCGGTTCACCCGCTTCCTGCAGTCGGCCAGGCGCTCGGCATCGCGGCTGAACATCTCGAAATACGCCATCAAATGGTGGCCGAAGGTCACCGGCTGGGCGACCTGCATGTGGGTGAATCCCGGCATCAGCACGTCGGCGTGCTGCTCGGCCAGGTCGAGGAGCGCCGCCCGAACCGCGCGGATGCGGCCGGTGAGCGAGTCGATCTCGGCCCGCAGCCACAGGCGGATATCCGTCGCGACCTGGTCGTTCCTCGAGCGCGCGGTGTGCAGGCGCTTGCCGGCATCGCCCACCCTGTCGGTCAGGCGGTGCTCGATGTTGAAGTGGACGTCCTCGCGTTCGATCGACCAGGGGAAGGTGCCGGCGCGCACCTCGGCCAGGATGTCGGCCATGCCACGCTCGATCGCGGCCAGGTCCGCGGCGGAGATGAGCTTGCAGCGCGCCAGCATGCGCGCGTGCGCGAGCGAGCCCTGGATGTCGAATTCGGCCAGCCGCTGGTCGAAACCGACCGACGCGTTGAAGCGTTGGGTGAGGGCGTCAAGCGGCTCGGCGAATCGTCCCGACCAAGCCTTGCCCGGGGATGCCGCGCCGCTCGCCTGGTCGTCGTGTTGCATCGTAGGCGGGGCGATGGCCAAATGGATGACGTGGCGAGTATAAATCAGACCGGAGCGGGGATCCGTTTGCCAAACTTCTGCAACCTCGGCGTGATGCTGAGGTCGCTGGTGATCGTGAACCTGTTCGTCCTCGCCGCCGCGGCACTCAAGGCGTCCAACCTGCGGGAGCTGGGGCTGGAGCTCGCGTTCATGGCGGCGTTCTGCGAGCCGGTGCTGATCGCGAGCCTCGCCATCCTGTGCGCGGCCCGCCGCTGGCTGCACTCGGTGGGCTACGTCGCCGCGATCGCCGCGATCGCGCTGATGGAAGTGGCGCTCGCCTGGCTGGTGTCGATGGCGGCGGCCGAGATGCTGCCGCAGCGAAGCGCCCTCCCGTTCGCGCACGTGGCCTTCCTCACGCTTTTCGTGACCGGCTGCCTGATCGCCTATTTCGACCTACGCTCCCGCGCCCTCGCCCCGGCGATCGCCGAAGCCCGCATCCAGGCGCTGCAGGCGCGGATCCGGCCGCACTTCCTCTATAACAGCATCAACGCGGTGCTTTCCCTGATCCGCTCGGAGCCGCGCCGGGCCGAGCGGGCGCTGGAGGACATGGCGGACCTGTTCAGGGTGTTGATGGCCGACAACCGAACCCTCGCGCCGATCGCGGATGAGGTCGAGCTGGTGCGCCAGTACCTCGCGCTCGAGAGCCTGCGGCTCGGCGAGCGCCTGCGGGTCACGTGGCGCATCGATACCATGCCCGGCGACGCGCTCGTCCCCCCGCTGGTGCTGCAGCCGCTGGTGGAGAACGCCGTCTACCACGGCATCGAGCCTTCGGAAGCCGGCGGAGCCATCGGCATCGACGTGTCCCTGGCCGGAAAGCAGCTGGTGATGACGCTCACCAACCCGTTTCCCGGCGGCGGACGGCACTCGTCGGGTAACAAGATGGCGCTGGTGAACATCCGCGAGCGCCTGCAGCTGCACTTCGACGCCGAGGCGAGCATGAAGTCCGCGGTCGTCGACGGGATCTACAAGGTGACCATCACCGTGCCCTACATCACGCGCCCGGCCTAGCCGTGTCCCTCGCCGACACGCAGACCCCCCGGGTGCTGATCGCCGACGACGAGGCGCCGGC
>JBKJTM010000190.1:0-11983 GCA_046590805.1 Usitatibacter sp. | reverse complement strand
ATCGCGTGAGGCCTTGCGGTCCCCCACTTTCCCCTCTCGGGCGTATGCGGTATTAATCCGGCTTTCGCCGGGCTATCCCCCACGACATGGACATGTTCCGATGCATTACTCACCCGTTCGCCGCTCGCCGCCAGGTTGCCCCGCGCTGCCGCTCGACTTGCATGTGTAAAGCATTCCGCCAGCGTTCAATCTGAGCCAGGATCAAACTCTTCAGTTCAATCCAATAGCTAAAACTCACAAATGAATCACTTGGATCCAAAAGTGAGCACTGCAATATTGCCTTCGCCTCGAACCCATACAAGCATCCTCGGCTAGGCGCCACCCAGCACCCACCTCTATCGGCTGTAACTTGTTAAAGAGCGATGGCTATCCCGTTGCCGTGCTGATTGCTGGGATTGGTTGCGGGGGCAGGATTTGAACCTGCGACCTTCGGGTTATGAGCCCGACGAGCTGCCAGACTGCTCCACCCCGCGCCAGGTCGACGAAAAGTGAGTCGTCGAGAGGTGAAATTATGCCAGTTGCAGCCACCTGCGTCAACTTCTTCTGACCCCTGAAGCTCAAGGCGGCCTACTCACCCCCTTATGAATCAGTCGCTTAGCGACGAAAAACTCAGGCCGGCCGGCGCTCCAGCACGGCCTGGGCCAAAGTGCCGCTATCGACGTGCTCCAACTCCCCACCCACCGGCAACCCGCGGGCGATCCGGGTCACCCTGAGGCCCTTCCCGGCGAGCAACTCACTTATATAGTGGGCCGTCGCCTCCCCCTCCACGGTGAAGTTGGTCGCGAGGACCACTTCCCTCACGCTGCCATCCACCGCGCGACGAACGAGGCGGTCAAGGTGGATCTCGTGCGGGCCGATGCCGTCGAGCGGCGACAGGCGTCCCATGAGCACGAAGTAGAGCCCCCGATAGCTCTGGCTCTGCTCCATCATGAGAAGGTCTCCCGGCGACTCGACCACGCAAAGCAATGAGGGATCGCGCCGGGCGGAAGCGCATAGCGAGCACACCTCAGCTTCGGTGAACGTATTGCAGCGCGCGCAGTGGCGAATCTTCTCGAGCGCATCGCCGAGCGCGCCGGCAAGTCGCTGCGCACCCTTCGTATCGCGTTGCAGCAAGTGGTAGGCCATGCGCTGCGCGGACTTCGGCCCAACGCCCGGCAGGCACCTCAGCGCCTGGATCAGCTCGTCGAGCGTCGCGGGCTTTTCCATCGCCTCAGAACGGCAGCCCCATGCCGGGTGGCAGGTTGAGGCCCTGCGCGAACCCCGCCATCTTCGCCTGCGTCGCGGCGTCGGCCTTCGCGGTGGCATCGTTCATCGCCGACATCACGAGGTCCTCGAGCATGTCCTTGTCTTCGCCCACGAGGCTCGGATCGATGGTCACGCGCTTCACCTTGAACTTGCAGGTCATGACGACCTTCACGAGCCCCGCGCCGGACTGGCCCTCGACCTCGATCGTGGCGAGCTCATCCTGCGCCTTCTTCATGTTCTCCTGCATCTGCTGCGCCTGCTTCATCAGGCCGGCCAGTCCACCCTTCATCATCTGCTCACCTCTTCGCGTCGGATTGCCCGCCATCTTCGGCAGGGCGGATTGAGGAGCTCACGACTTCCGCACCCAGGTCGCGAACCAGGTCGCGCACGAACGGATCCCCTTCGATCGCTTCAGCCGCGCTCGCCTGGCGCTTGGCCATTTCCTTCGACTGCGCGGCGGCAAGGCTCACCCCGGCCGTCGATCCCACCGTGACCGTGAGGCGCAGCGACGGGCCGAAATGCTGCGCGAGCTCGCCCTTCAACTTGTCCTGGTACGCCTTCTCCGCATACATGCGATGCGTCTCGGGCACCACCAGCTGCAGGTGGTTGCTGGCGAACGAGGCGAGCTCGCCGTGGCGCGCGACCATCCCCGCCAAGCCGGTGAGCCCGAGGCGCTCGACGAGCGCGGGCCAGTTTCCATCGAACTCGATGGCGGCCTTCGGCGCGGCAACGGGCGACGGAGCAATGGCCGCGGTTGAGCTCGCTGTCGCGAGCGGCGTACTGGGCGTTGCCGTCGCGACGGGCGCACTGGGCCTTGCCGAGGCGATGGGCGTGCGTGGCTCTGTCCTGCGATCGCTCGCGGCCGGAAGCTGCGCGCGCGCGCCGGCCGGGCCCCGCGCGAAGGACAGCATCCGCAGGAGCGCCATGGTGAATCCGGCGAACTCATCCGGCGCGAGCGAGAGATCGCGCCGCCCCAGCAATGCAACCTGGTACATCACCTGGACCTGCCCGGCGTCGAGCTGCTTCGCCATACCAAGCACACGGCCGGCATCCGGCTCATCGTCGGCAGGCGTGGCGCCCGCCTGCGCGAGCGCAACGCGATGCAGGATCGCGGCAATCTCTTCCAGCGCCATGTCGTAGGAAAGGCTGCGGCCCGCGATGCGCTCGGCTTCCGTGATCGTGCCCTTGCCGTCGGCGGCGACGATCTTGTCGAGCAACGGCCAGATCAGGTCCGAGCCCAGCGATCCCAGCATCTCGGCGACTTGAACCGCGGTGACGCGCCCCCCACCGTGCGCGATCGCCTGGTCGAGAAGGCTCAGGCTGTCGCGCAGGCTTCCCGCGGCCGCCTTGCCGAGCTGCAGCAGCGCCGGCTGCTCGAACGGGATCGCCTCGGCTGCGAGCACGCGCTCCAGATGCGAGGCGATCAGCGCGGGCGCCTGCGGCTTCAGGTTGAACTGCAGGCAGCGCGACAGCACCGTCACCGGCAGGCGCTGCGGATCGGTCGTCGCAAGGATGAACTTCACGTGCTCGGGCGGCTCCTCGAGCGTCTTCAGCATCGAGTTGAAGGCGTGGCGCGACAGCATGTGCACCTCGTCGATGATGTACACCTTGAAGCGCCCGGATACCGGCATGTACTGCGCGGTGTCGAGGAGCTCGCGCATCTCGTCCACCTTGGTGTTGGTGGCCGCGTCTACCTCGAGGAGGTCCACGAACCGGCCGGAGTCGATGTCGATGCAGGCGCGGCACTTGCCGCACGGCTGCGAGGTGATGCCGCCCTCGCAATTGATCGCCTTGGCAAGGATGCGCGCGAGCGTGGTCTTGCCGGTCCCGCGGGTGCCGGTGAACAGATAGGCGTGATGGAGGCGCTTGGAGTCGAGCGCGTTCACCAGCGCGGTGACGACGTGGGGTTGGCCGACGATCTCCTCGAAGACCCGGGGTCGCCACTTGCGGGCCAGTACCTGATAAGTCATCGTGGGGTCAACGAAAGCGCTGCGCCGAGCGCCCTTTTCAGAGTCTGGCCTTCAGGCCATGCCGCTGGCCCTGAGGCCAAAATTAAGTGGCGAGCCTGACCCCCGGCACTTGAAGCGACCGAATGTGGCTGCTTCGTTCCCGACCTGACCAGGTTCATCGGACTTCAATGCGGGGAGGCCCGCCACTCGGAATTATGACACAGCGAAACGGCTATTCCATCGCGCAAGTTCTCAATCCCGCGAAGGGATCGGCCCTTTCCGGAAGGTAGAAATTGCGGAAGCGCTCGTGCACCAACCGCGGCTGCGTCACGAAGCTGCCGCCGCGCAGCACGTAGTGCGATTCGAACCATGGCTCGGAGTATTCCTTGTACGGATCGGGTGCGAAGCCGGGATACGGAAGGAATGGCGTCGAGGTCCACTCCCACACCCGCCCGGTCGATGGCAGGCGGCCAGAGCGCGCGGCGTATTCCCACTCAGTCTCCGTCGGCAAGCGCCGGCCGGCCCAGCGGCAATAGGCGAGCGCCGCGTGCTGGGACACGTGCACCATGGGCGCGGACTCGGCAAGCGGCGCCCAGCGATCGAAGCGCCGCACGCTCCACGACGATCCGTCGCGGCGCCAATGAGCCGGCACTTCTCCGCCCGCCTCCACGAACCTCTCGAACTCCCCGCACGAGACCGGGCTATCGGCGATCCGGAAAGCAGCCACCGAACGCGGGTGGGCCCACTTCTCGTTGTCGAACACGAAGTCCGCGCAATCTTGCCGCGCTCCCTGTTCGAACTCGCCGGCCGCGAACGCGATATCGCGCGGTTCGCCCTCCAGCATCCCGGGTGCGAGCGCATCCTGGCCGGGGGCGGGCAGCCCCAGTGTCTGCAGAGTCATCCGCAGTGCCTCGCCATGCATGTCCTCGTGCAGCAGCGCCAGCGCGAAGAAATAGCGCTCCTGCGGCGGCGTGCGCCGCAGTTCGACGAGCGTCGCGTCGAGCGTATCCGCCATGTAACCGCGCAGCGCGTGCTCCGGCGGATAGGGCAGAGACCAGCGCGTCGCGTGAGCGACCGCCGCCGAATCGAACATCGCATCGGCGCCGCGAAGGGTGGAATCCCTCGCGACCGCGCGCTTCTCGGCCGAGTAGCGCAGGCACCAGTGCTCCTGGAACCAGGCGATGTGGGCGAGCTCCCAGAGGGGCGGATTGACGATCGCGAGGCGCGGGACCGCCAGAGCCTCGAGCTCCAGGTGCGCATAGACGCCGAGCGTGCGCGCACGCGCCTCGGACAATGCCTGTGCGAGGCGTTCGCCTTCGTATAATCGGCCGATGGTCTCTTCAGCCAAGCCTGTGGTCTGCATCGTGACACCCGGGACGCGGAGCGCGAACAACGGCAACTGGCGCACCGCGGCGCGCTGGGCCGGGATGTTGCGGAGCCGCTACGAGGTCATTCTACAGACGCAGTGGGACGAGAAGCCGGTTCAAGCCCTGATCGCGTTGCACGCCAAGCGCAGCGCCGATTCGGTGGCCGCGATGCGCGACCGGATGCCCGAAGTGCCCATCGCGGTGGTGCTGACCGGCACCGACCTCTACCGGGACCTACCGGGCAACCCCCAGGCGCGCCGATCGCTGGATACCGCGGACCGCGTCGTGACGCTGCAGGAGGACGCGCCGAAGATGCTCGAGGACGCGTGGCGCCGCAAGGCGTGCGTGATCTTCCAGTCGGCGCGCGTCCTCACGCCGCGACGCAAGCCGAACGATCGCATCCACTGCGTCATGGTCGGGCACCTGCGCGTCGAGAAGGATCCACAGACACTCTTCGCGGCTTTTGCGCTCCTGCCTCGCGAGGCCCCGATCGCGTTTCGTCACATCGGAGCGGCGCTCGACCCGGCGCTGGCCGATGCGGCGCGAGCGCTCGAAGCGCGAGATCCCCGCTACCGCTATTCCGGCGCCCTCGCCCATGGACTCACGCGCGCGGCCATCGCCGCCGCGCATCTGCTCGTGCACCCGTCGCGCATGGAAGGAGGCGCCAACGTCGTCGTGGAGGCGGTGACCGCGGGCACGCCGGTCATCGCGAGCCGGATCTCGGGAAACGTCGGCATGCTGGGAGACGACTATCCGGGTTATTTCGAGGTTGGCGACGCGAAAGGACTTGCGGATCGCCTGCTGGAGGCATGCGGCGATCCGCGCTACCTCGAGGCGCTCGGCGCCGCGTGCCTGCGCCGATTGTGGATCTTCGACCCGGAGGCCGAGAAGAATGCGGTGAACGCGCTGGTCGCGGGGATGCTCGCGTAATCCCGGAGGTAGAATTCCGACATACCTCGATCAATCGACTGGAAACACCATGGACATGCAGGTAAAGCTCACGCAGTTCAGCCACGGCGGTGGGTGCGGCTGCAAGATCGCCCCCGGGGTGCTCGAGCAGATTCTCGCCAAGAGCGCACCCGGACTGATCCCCAAGGACCTGCTGGTGGGCATCGAGACCAGCGACGATGCCGCGGTCTACCGCCTGAACGATCGCCAGGCGATCGTCGCGACCACCGACTTCTTCATGCCGATCGTCGACGATCCGTTCGACTTCGGAGCGATCGCCGCGACCAACGCCATCTCGGACGTCTACGCCATGGGCGGCCAGCCGCTTTTCGCGCTGGCATTGGTTGGAATGCCGGTGAACCAGATCCCGCTCGAGGTGATCCGCAAGATCCTGGAAGGCGGCGAGTCGGTGTGCGCGCGCGCCGGCATCCCGATTGCGGGCGGGCACACCATCGACTCGATCGAGCCGATCTACGGGCTGGTGGCGATCGGCATCGTCGATCCTAAGAACCTGAAGCGTAACGCGGGCGCCAAACCCGGCGACCAGCTGATCCTCGGCAAGCCCCTTGGGGTGGGCATCCTCAGCGCGGCCCTGAAGAAAGGCAAGCTGGATGACGCCGGCTACCGCGCGATGATCGAAAGCACGACCAAGCTCAACACGCCGGGCACGCGCCTGGGCCAGATCGAGGCGGTGCACGCGCTGACCGACGTGACCGGCTTCGGCCTCCTCGGCCACCTGCTCGAGATCACCAAGGGCTCCAAGGTCGCCGCCGAACTGCGATGGAACGAGGTTCCGCTGCTTCCCGATGTCCTTGAATTCGCCGCCCAAGGCATCACGACCGGCGCATCGAGCCGCAACTGGAGCGGGTACGGGAAGCAAGTGAAGCTGGCGGGCTCCATCGACGAGGCCCGCATGTCGGTGCTCACCGATCCGCAGACCAGCGGGGGGTTGCTGGTCGCGTGCGCACCTGGGGCGACCGCCGAAGTCCTTGAAGTATTCCGCTCGGAAGGATTCGAACACGCGGCCGTGATCGGCGAGATCGTCGCCGGAGCATCCGAGGTTCGCGTCAGCTAGTCTCTCGTGGCTCAGGACGCATAGAAGACGAAGTAGCCCTGCTCGGCGTTGCTCCAGCGCTGCACGGTAAGGAAGCCCGCGTCATCGAGGAGCTTCTCGAACTCCGGGGCAGCGTACTTGTAGGAATTCTCGGTGTGGATGCGCTCGCCCGCCCCGAAGCGCCGGGTGACGCCGCCGCCGAGATTTACCGATTGATCGCGCAGGGACTCCAGGTGCATCTCGATCCGCCCCAGTGCCTGGTTGTAGAAGCCCTTGTGGTCGAACCCGTCGAGCTGGAAATCGAAGCCGAAGCGGCGGTTCAGGTGCAGCAGGACGTTGCGGTTGAAGGCGGCAGTGACGCCGAGCGCGTCGTCGTAGGCGGCATCGAGGACGCCCTTCTGTTTCTTCGCGTCCACTCCGATCAGCAGGCCGCTGCCGGGTCGCGCGGCGCAGTGCCGGCGGATCGACGCGAGGAACGGCAACGCCTCCTCCGGCGTGAAGTTGCCGATGCTCGAGCCCGGATAGAAGACCGTCACCGGGCGCTCGTCGAGGATTCCGTCCAGGTCGAGCCCGCGCGAGAAATCGTCGACGACGCCGATCATCTCCACCTCGGGGAAATCCGGCGCCATGCGGTCGAGGGCATTGGCGATCTCGTGCCCGGCGATGTCAACCGCGATGTATCGGGTGGGCGCGACGAAAGCGAGCCAGCCTTCGGCCTTGCAGCAATCGCCGGCGCCGAGATCGACGAATTGCCGCCCGCTGCCGACCGCCGCCGCGATCGCCGAGCGCTGCTCGCGGAAAATGGCCATCTCGGTGCGCGTCGGGTAGTACTCGGGCAGCCGGCAGATCGCGCCATAGAGCGCGCAGCCGAGCTCGTCGTAGAAATACTTGGGCGAGATGCGCGCGGGCTCATCGCGCAAACCCGCCACGACGGCCGCGCGATCGTCGCCGCGCGTGCCTGGTGCCCGATCGACGATGCGGTAGCCCATGGGTCTATCGTTTGGCACGCGGCGCCTCGGCCACCATCTTCTGCACCAGCTCGAAGCCCTCGCCCTCGCTCCAGTCACGCTCGCCGAAGGACCAGTAGCGCACGCGCCCGCGAACATCGACGAGGAACGTCATCGGCAGGCCGCGGACCTTCCAGGCCTCGACCGAGTGTTTGTAGGGATCGAGCAGGATCGGCATCGTCAGGTTGAGCTTGGCCGCGAACGACGACACGCGCTCCTCGGACTCTCCGTAATTGACCGCCAGCACCTCGAACGGTCGCCCCTTCAGCTTCGAGCGCAGCCGCTCGATCGCGGGCATCTCGTCGCGGCATGGCTCGCACCACGTGGCCCAGTAGTTGATCAGCACCACGCGGCCGCGCAGCGCCGCAAGATCGACCTTGCGGCCGTCGAGCGCGGAAAGCTCGAAGGGCGGCGTGGCACCCCCCGTCCAGGGCTTGATCGGCGCGTTGGCCGACGCGAGCGTCGCCGGAAAACCCAGCACGATGAGGGCGATGGCCCGCGAAAGGAACACGGGCCCCGAGGCGCGCACGCGCGATCCCTAGGCGATTTCCTTCGACATCATCTGGTACTTGAAGTTGTCGGGATCGAGCGGATCCAGGCGCCCGGCAGCGGTCTCGCACTGCGGATACATGAAGAAGCCCAGCTTGGGACCCTTCGCCTGCGGCAGCGCCACGTCGTGCGCATAGTTGTAGGCGAGCCAGTTCATCTCCCACGAGCCGAACAGGCGCTTCCTCGCCGCGACCACCATCGGGTCCGTTGGCGCCTTGCCGCCGCCCTCCTCGAGGATCACCTTGCGGACATCGGCAGGATCCACCGGCACCCAGCCGTAGCCCTGCAGGTAGACCTCGGCGCGGCAGTGCTGCGCCTTGGTGATGTCGCCGCTCTTGCCCAGGCTCTTGTAGCCGAGCGTGGAATCGGCGACCCGCACGCCATAGACATCGCGCGCCGGGATTCCCTCGGCGCGAGCGAGGGCCACGTAGAGCGCGTTCAGGTCGCCGCACTTTCCGCCCCACGCCTTGTTCTCGATCATGAACTTCACGTCGCCCACGCCGCAGCCGCGCACCTTGCCGTCGCGATGGGTGTTGTCGACGACCCAGTCGTAGATCGCCTGCGCCTTCTGCACATCGGTGCGCGCGCCCTTGACGATGCTGGAGGAAAGCTCCTTCACCACCCCGTCAGTGGGCATGAGGTCGGTCGCGGCGGTGTACTTGGCCAGCACCGCCCGGTCCTCGGGCCCGGCCGTGCCGGGCCTGGAAAGGTCGACCGCCACATCGCGGGTGGCGAAGCGGCTCTTGAGCGTCATCACCGGCTTGGCGCCGTCGGCCCATTCAGCCCAGACGATGCCGGCACCGTACTTGGCATCGGTGGTGATGCCGGCGGTGCCGCCCTCGGCCGCATAGGTGTTGCCGAGCGACTTGAGGTACGGAGCGTCGCTGACCAGCGGCGTCGGCAGCCAGACGCGGGTCACGCCGACGGGCTTCAGCACTTCGACACGGGTGGTGACCTCGTAGACCTTCCAGCCTTCGGAAGGCATGCCCTGGGCGAGGGCGGAGGAGATCGAGGCGGGGAGGGCAAACCCGGCGGAAGCCAGGCCGGTGAAGCGAAGGAATTCGCGGCGTTGCATGGGGACTCCTTGGTCTGGGTTGGACTAGTCGATGAAGCGGTCGCACGTGTCACTTCGGGCGGCGACACTCGCTGAAACCGTCATCAGGGAACGCAGGGTGCGGGAGCGGCTGGGAACGATCATGGGATCCTCCGGGGCGGTCCTGGAAAATACGTACGGGATTGGAATCTGGATGATACATCCGGGTCCGGTCGGGGTTTGTCACGCGCGATCCGATAAAATTACGCTTTTGCCGCGCCCTTTCGATGCCCGCCTCCCCAGAACTGTCGCTCTCCTTCGGCCTCGCCTTCGCCGACCTCTACCATCGGCCGGGGCTCGAAACGATCGATTCCCGCTTCCTCGCCTCGCTCGAGTCCGAAGACGCGGCGCTCCATGACCGCCTCGGCGCGGCGCGCGCGCAGCCGGACGGGCTCGCCTACAAGGACGAGGCCGACCTGCTGATGGCGGTGGCGCCGCACCTCGACCGCTTCGTGGCCAATCTCTTCCGTATCGAGGAGGAATGGCAGGATCTGGTCGAGGGCCACCACCGCCTGGCACCCCTCTTCCGCGTAAAACGCAAGTTCGTGCAGCGGCGCGCGATGCTCAGGATCAAGGCCGACGAGGCGGCGGGGCTCGACGGCGAGGCGCTGCACCAGGCAGTCGCAGCCCTCCTCGGCGGCACTTTCGAAGAGCTCGCGTTCGCCGAGCGGGTGCTGGAGTGGCAGGCGGACGAGCCCAATCATGCCGGGGAGCTCGCCGTTGCCGAGCGCTTCGCGGCATGGGCCGCGCACACGCCCGAGGGCCGCCGCCGCTACAAGGGTGGTGTCCTCTTCAAGCCGCCGCAACGGGTCGATCCGATGCATCTCGTGCCGTCGCAAACCGACACCCGCCGCGGCTATACGGTGCATACGCTGCATCACATCCGGCGGCGCGAGGGCTTCGCGCTCACCGATCCCGGCACCCACCTCGCGGGCGCCCTCGACGAGGCGAACTACTGCATCTGGTGCCACGAGCAGGCCAAGGACTCGTGCTCGAAGGGGCTGCGCGAGAAGCCGGCAGCCCCGGCCGATCCAACGGGATCACCGGGCCGGGATCCAATCATCTTCAAGAAGAGCCCCTTCGGCGTGCCGCTCGCCGGCTGCCCGCTGGAAGAGCGTATCTCGGAATTCCACAAGCTGAAGACCGAGGGCTGGGCGGTGGGCGCGCTGGCGATGATCATTATCGACAACCCCACGGTCTGCTCGACCGGGCATCGCATCTGCAACGACTGCATGAAGTCGTGCATCTACCAGCGGCAGGAACCGGTCAACATCCCGCAGGCGGAGACCCGCACGCTGAAGGACATTCTCGAGCTGCCGTGGGGCTTCGAGATCTATTCGCTCCTCACGCGCTGGAACCCGCTCAACCTGCGCCGTCCGCTGCCGCTGCCCACCACCGGCAAGCGCGTGCTGGTGGTTGGCATGGGACCGGCCGGCTTCACGGTCGCGCACCACTTGATGAACGATGGCCACGTGGTGGTCGGCATCGACGGACTGAAGATCGAGCCGCTCGAGCCCGCGCTTTCGGGCGTGGATGCGCGAGGCGCGCGCGTCCCGTTCCTGCCGGTGCACGACCTGGCGCAACTGCGCGAACCGCTGGAGTCGCGACGCATGGCGGGTTTCGGCGGCGTGGCCGAATACGGCATCACCGTGCGCTGGGACAAGAACTTCCTCAAGATGGCGCGGCTGCTGGTCGAGCGGCGCCAGCAGTTCGCGATGTTCGGCGGCGTGCGTTTCGGCGGCACGCTCACGGCCGAGGACGCGTTCGAGCGCGGCTTCGATCACATCGCGCTCGCGGCCGGCGCCGGCAAGCCGACGGTGCTCGACCTGCCCAATGGCCTGGTTCGCGGCGTGCGTACCGCCTCCGACTTCCTCATGGCGTTGCAGCTGACCGGCGCCGCCCGCACCGACTCGATCGCCAACCTGCAACTGCGGCTGCCGATCGTGGTCGTGGGTGGCGGGCTCACCGCGATCGACACTGCGACCGAATCGCTCGCCTACTACCCGGTACAAGTCGAGAAATTTCTCGCGCGCTACGAGCGGCTGGCCGCGGAGCGCAGCCCCGGCGCGGTGAGGAACGAGTGGAACGAAGAGGAGACCGAGGTCGCGGAGGAGCTCCTCACCCATGCGATGGCGATCCGCGCCGAGCGTGCCGAGGCCGCCCGCGAGGGGCGCCCAGCGCGCATCCTGGAGCTGCTGCAGTCCTGGGGCGGCTCGACCATCGCGTACCGCAAGCGCCTCGTCGACAGCCCCTCCTACACCCTGAACCACGAGGAGATCGAGAAGGCCCTCGAGGAAGGCATCGCCTTCGCCGAGAACCTCACGCCGCTGCGGATCGAGGTCGATGCCTTCGGCCATGCGCGGGCGCTGGTCGTGAAAGCGGCCGCGGTGGATGCCGACGGCAACGCTACGCAGAGCGAAGCCGAGCTGCCCGCGCGCACGCTGCTGATCGCCGCAGGCACGCAGCCCAATACGGTGCTCGCCCGCGAGGACCCCGAGCACTTCCTCCTCGACGGGCGCTACTTCCGCGCCGTGGACGAGAACGGCGAGCCGGTCACGCCCGAGCGCTCGGGCAAGCCCCACAAGGTCCACGTGCTCCTCTCGAAGGAGCCCGACGGCCGCGCCATCAGCTTCTTCGGCGATCTCCACCCGTCGTTCGCCGGCAACGTCGTGAAGGCGATGGGATCGGCGAAGCAGGGCTACCCCGTGGTGAGCCGCGTGCTCGAGTCGCGCCCGGCGCGCGGCGAAGCGGAAACCGGCCCCTTTCTCGCA
>JBKJTM010000154.1:0-22396 GCA_046590805.1 Usitatibacter sp. | reverse complement strand
TCATCTCGCGCTTGGCGCGGCGGGCCTTGGCCTCGCCCGTGGACATCTGGCGGGCGATCTCCTTCAGGTCCTTGATCGGGATGCCGACTTCCTTCTGCAGGTTGATGAGCGACTCCTGCTGCTCCATCACCGCCGGCTTGAAGCGCTCGAGGGCCTTGGCGTAGGCCTTGCCCGAGGCGACTTCCTCGTTGGCCCATTTCATGTTGGTCTCGTTGCCGGGGAACACCTTGATGAAGTGCGCTCGCGGCATGGCTGCGTTCTTGGTGCAGAGCTCCATGATCTCGCGCTCGTGGGAGCGCACGCGCTCCACCAGGCCGCGAAGCCCGTTGCACAGGTGCTCGACCTGCTTGGCGGTGAAGCGCACCGCGAGCAGCTCGGTCGAGATGTCTTCCTGCAGGTCCTTGTAGGCGCGCGAGCGGTAGCCCTTCTCGGCGAGGATCTTCTTCATCTTCTTGAAGAGCCTGCGCACCTTGTTGAAGTGGACGAGCGCGTCCTGCTTCAGTTGCTCCAGGTCGGCGCTGGCGACGGCCTCGTCCTCGGCCGCCTGCTCCTCCTCGTCCAGCTCCTCGAGCTCCTCGTCTTCGGTCAGCTCCTCCTCGAGCTCTTCCTCGCCGTCCTCGTCCACCAGGCCGTCGACGAGCTCGTCGATGCGCATCTCTTCCTTCTCGACCAATTCGGAGAGGCGCAGGATCTCCTCGATCGTCGTCGGGCAGGACGAGATCGCGTGGATCATGTGCTTCAGGCCATCCTCGATGCGCTTGGCGATCTCGATCTCGCCCTCACGCGTGAGGAGCTCCACCGAGCCCATCTCGCGCATGTACATGCGCACCGGGTCGGTGGTGCGGCCAAACTCCGCATCGATGGTGGTCGAGAGCGCCGCTTCGGCCTCCTCGATCACGTCTTCCTCGGCGATCGGGGTGGGGGCCTCGTTCATGAGGAGCTGCTCGGCGTCCGGGGCCTCGTCGTACACCGCGATGCCCATGTCGGCGAGCATCGTGACCACGCCCTCGATCTGCTCGGCGTCGGTCATGTCGTCGGGCAGGTGGTCGTTGATCTCCGCGTAGGTGAGGTAGCCGCGCTCCTTGCCCAGGACGATCAAATTCTTCAGGCGCTTCTTCTGCGCCTCGATCTCGGCCTGCTTGACCTCCGCCTTGTTGTGGTGGTGGTCGTCTTTCTCTGCTCTGGATTTCTTTACCAATTTGGCTCCCAAGCGCGGCTAGCGGGGAAAACCGTCAATTGTATCAAAGTTTCGACCTTTCCTCGGGGGCTGGATTCCCCCCCTTATCTGTAGCCAGGCCTGCGTGGAAGGCCTGGAATTCGGCCTGTTCCTGGTCTGTCGCCTGGCCCGAGGCGACCAAACGCATGAGTTCGGCTCCGCGGCGGGTATTGCGCTCGGCGAGGATCCTGTCCACCGCCCCGCGCGCCTCCGCCTCATAGTCGAAATCGGGGCTTTCGGCCTGTTTTAAAAGGGGTTCTTGGAGCGCATCGAGAATCAAGGCCTCGTGCTCGGTGCCGCCGAAGTAAGCACTAGCCTGCCCCAGGTTTCGGGCGCTATCTTCCGCGAAAAAGGCCAGAACTTCGCGCAACGTGCTGGTTTCGTGCCCCAACCCCTCTACCGCCTCATCCGGGATGACGCGCGCCAGCTCCGGGCGCCAGAGCAGCAACGCGAGGAGCTTGCTTGCGACTGGCGACGCGCGCCTCGCCTCTCGCGCTTGCGGCCTGCGCGCGGCGGTGGGCGCCGGGGCGCGGGGGGGGATGAGGGAATCGATCTCGGCCGCATCCAGCCGCGCCAGCTCCCCCAGCCGACGCCGGAGCATCGCCGCCAGGGCGGGCGCCACGATCTGGCTCAAGAGCGGCCTGGACTCGCTCACGAACCGCGCGCGGCCCTCGTCGCTCGACATGTCCACCCGCGAGGCGAGCTCGGCGAAAAGGTACTGGGAAAGCGGCTTGGCCGCGGCGACCGCGGCTGCGAAAGCTTCCTTGCCCTCGCGGCGCACGAAGGAGTCGGGATCGTCCTCGGGCGGCAGGAAGAGGAAGCTCACCACCTTGCCGTCGGCCAGCACCGGCAGCGAGTTCTCGAGCGCCCGCCAGGCGGCCTTTCGCCCGGCGGTGTCGCCATCGAAGCAGAAGATCACGTTGTCCGCGAGCCGAAGCAGCTTGGTGACGTGGATCGGCGTGGTCGCCGTGCCGAGCGTCGCCACGGCGTTCTCCACCCCGTGCTGGGCGAGCGCGACCACGTCCATGTAGCCCTCGACCACGATCACCTGGTTGGCGTCGCGGATGGCGCGCCGCGCCTGGTAGAGGCCGTAGAGCTCGCGGCCCTTCTCGAAGAGCGGCGTCTCGGGGGAGTTGAGGTACTTGGGCTCGCCCTCGCCGATGACGCGCCCGCCGAAGCCGATCACGTTGCCGCGCGAGTCGAGGATCGGGAACATGACGCGGTTGCGGAAGCGGTCGTAGCGGCGCGAGCGCTTCTCCGGCTGGTCCGCGTCGGGCTCGGAATCGATGACGAGCCCGGTGTCCTTCAGATCCGCGGTGGCGTAATCGGGGAAGATCGCCTCCAGGTTCTGCCATCCGTCCGGGGCGAATCCCAGCCCGTAGCGCGCCGCGATCTCCCCCGAAAGGCCCCGGCCCTTGAGATAGTCGATCGCGACCGTGCTCTTCTTAAGCTGCGCGCGATAGTAGGCGAGCGCGTCCATCATGCGAGAAGCGAGACCCGCCGCAACCGGTGCCTTCCCGTCCCCGGGCCGGGCCCGTGTTTCCGGCACCGGCATTCCGATCGTTTCCGCCAGGCTGCGAATCGCCTCCGGATAGGCGAGGCCCGAATACTCCATCAGGAAGCCGATGGCGTTGCCGTGCGCGCCGCAGCCGAAGCAGTGGTAGAACTGCTTGCTCGGGCTCACGGTGAAGGACGGCGTCTTCTCGTCGTGGAACGGGCAGCAGGCGCTGAAGTTGGCCCCGGCCTTCTTCAGTTTCACGTGCCGGTCCACCACGTCGACGATGTCGACGCGCCCGAGCAGGGACTGGATGAACTCCTGCGGGATCATTCAATGATTATGGAGGTGAAATTGGATCCCGGCCTTCGCCGGGATGACTTCGATCAACCCGGGATGGCCGGCTTCCCGGTCAGCCGGTCAGCCGGTCAGCTTCGCCTTCACCAAGGCCGAGACCTTCCCCATGTCGGCGCGGCCGGCGATCTTCGGCTTCACCACGCCCATCACCTTGCCCATGTCCGCGGCCGACTTGGCGCCGGTTGCGGCGATCGCATCGGCGATCACGGCTTCGATCTCCGCGGCGGAGAGTTGCGTCGGCAGGTAGCCCTGCAACACCGAGATCTCGAACTGCTCCTTGTCGGCCAGGTCCTGGCGCGCCGCCTTCTCGTATTGCGCGATCGAATCCTTGCGCTGCTTCAGCATCTTCTCGATCACGGAGATCACGCCGGCGTCGTCGAGCGTGATGCGCTCGTCCACCTCGCGCTGCTTGACCGCGGAGAGCAGCAGGCGCAATGCGTTGAGCTTCTCCTGCTCGCGAGCCTTCATCGCGGTCTTGATGTCCTCGTTCAGCTGTTCGCGCAATGGCATAGGGGCTCCTGAAAGAAAAACCTGGGACAGACCCAAAACCAGGAAGGGGCGAACACCTGGGTCTGTCCCAATGAAACGCGGCGAGCGGGGCGCAGGGCCCGGCTCGCCGCGTGAATGCGTTGGAAGCCCTGCTTAGTACAGCTTGGGCGGCAGCATCTGCGCGCGCATGCGCTTGTAACGGCGCTTCACGGCGGCAGCGTGCTTGCGCTTGCGCTCGGCGGTCGGCTTCTCGTAGAACTCGCGAGCGCGCAGCTCGGTGAGGAGCCCCGTCTTTTCAACCGCGCGCTTGAAGCGGCGGAGAGCGACGTCGAACGGCTCATTTTCCTTGACACGGACAATAGGCATAGGGTCGAAAGCGTGTTTGGCGCGGGGAATCACACATAATATCAGCATTTTGGGTCTGCCGAAAGCCGCGCGGAGCCCCGAAGGACATATGCTCATCCTCGGCATCGAGACCTCCTGCGACGAGACCGGCGTCGCCCTGTACGACACGCGGGAGGGGCTCCTCGGACAGGCGCTGCACTCCCAGGTGGACCTGCACTCGCGCTATGGCGGCGTCGTGCCCGAGTTGGCCTCGCGGGACCACGTCCGGCGCCTGCTGCCCCTCATCCAGGATGTCCTCGGGCAAGCGGGGCGAAAGCTGCCCGACATCGACCTCATCGCCTACACCCAGGGCCCCGGGCTGGGGGGCGCGCTGCTGGTCGGCGCGTCGGTAGCGGCGGGCCTCGGCCTCGCCCTCGGACGGCCGGTCGTCGGGATTCATCATCTCGAAGGCCACCTGCTCTCCCCCCTGCTCGCCGCGCCGCGACCGGACTTTCCGTTCGTCGCCCTGCTGGTGAGCGGCGGGCATACCCAACTGATGCGGGTCGAGACGGTCGGCGACTACCGGCTGCTGGGAGAAACGCTCGACGACGCGGCGGGCGAGGCCTTCGACAAGACCGCCACCCTCCTCGGCCTGGGCTATCCGGGCGGGCCAGCGCTCGCGCGGCTGGCGGAGGCCGGCGACCCGCGGCGCTTCCCATTTCCACGGCCGATGATCGCGAGCGGCAACCTGGACTTCAGCTTCAGTGGGCTCAAGACCTCGGTGCTCACGCGGGTCCGGGCTCTGGGCACCCTCGATGAGCGCACCCGAGCGGACCTGGCGGCGTCCTTCCAGCAGGCGATCGTCGAGGTGCTGGTCTCGAAGTGCCTGCAGGCGCTCGAGCGCGAGGCCCTCGACTCGCTGGTGGTCGCCGGCGGCGTGGGTGCGAACAAGGCATTGCGCGGCGCGCTCGAGAAGGCCGCCGCGGCACGGGGGGCGCGCGTTTACTTCCCGCCGCTCGAGCTCTGCACCGACAACGGCGCGATGATCGCCTTCGCCGCGGCGCTCAAATTTCCGCATGGCGCCCCGCCGGGCGAGGACTTCCGCATCTTTCCGCGCTGGGACCTCGCCGAAGCGGCGCGTGCCTAGCCTGTACCGATTGAATCGGGAGCGATGCGCACTTCACGGGCTTCGCGCCTCCTCTGCCCAGGTGAACTGTTCATGTCAGCGCCGTGACTCGCGGGCGCGTTGATGAGAGGAGGTCGCTCTTCGCGATTCTGGTTCGCATGATCCGCTGGATCACCGGTGATCCGCTGGATCGGTCGAACCAAAAAACGCGGATGTCCGCCCCCCCACGCCAGAGAAAGGAAATTCGATGGTCCGCAACGAGGACCGCGCCAAGGAGAGGAGGACCAGGACAATCGATGTGAGGAGAATCCGCGGACGCCTGAGGTACACCCAGCGGCAGTTCGCCGGCTACTTCGGTTTCTCCGTTGCGACGCTTCGCCACTGGGAACGCGGTAACCGCCGGCCCGCGGGGCCCGCACTCGTGCTGCTTCACGTCATCGCCGATAACCCACGTGTCGTGCTTCGGGTGGTCAGGAAGCTGCGGACCGGAACCCCGCGTGTTGTGGCCCCCTTTAAACCTCCACGTTCATTCCGCGCGCCGCCCGGGATGGTGGCCCACTACTGGCGCGCCTAGTCCACCCCGCGGCGGTAGGCGCGCTCGGCGTTTTCCAGCTCCTCCTCGGCTTTCCCGACCAGGTCCTCGAGCTCTTTCATGCGCGCGTAGTAGCTTTCGCCGGGCACGAGCGCCGGACACATCAGTTGCGCCTTGCCGTCCGCGCCCGCGACCTGGCGGCAGTTGGAGCGCGGCGTCGCGGGCTGCGTGCCCTTCGCGAATCGCTGCTGCACCACCTGGCGCTCGTCGACCCCGGGGCCTTCGTCGCCATCGCGCGCCTTCTTCGCGGCCTCGAGCCGCGCGCGCGCCTGATCGACCGCGGCCGCGAGCTTCTCGCGGGTGGCTCGCAGCCTCGAATTGCGGTCGTCACCAGGCTTCTCCGGGAGCTTCGCCGGTTCGACCTTCAACGGCGCGGGCCGGGCGACAGGCGCGGCGGGCGGGGGCTGCACGTCCGCCTCGATGCGCGTCACCTCGCCCTTGAAATCCTTCGGCACCCGGTCGCTGTACTGGATGCGCCCTTGGGCATCGGTCCAGCGGTACATCGTCTGTGCCACGGCAGGCGCGGCGATGAAAAGCGTGGCGAGGGTTGCGAGGAGCGCGAGTCGCGACAAGCTATCGGCCCCGCTGCGCTTTCTCGAGTGCTTCCTCGGCTTCCTTCACGTCGCTCTCGAGCTTCGCGAGGCGCCGCTGGTAGTCCTCTGAAGGCTGAGGGCGCGTGCCGCCGCCCTTGATGCCCATGCGCGTGGTGTCGCCTTCGCCCGGATTCTCGCGCGCGTCCGCAAGCGCCTTCTTCGCGTTCTCGACCTTCTGGCGCGCGGAGCGCACCGCGTCGTCGGCGGCTGCGTTCTTGGCCGCCGCGCCCTCTTCGCGCAACGCGGATCCCTTCGGCATGGTCGCGGTGTTCGCATTCGGGTCGATGTCCATACGGATCACCTTGCCGTCGAAGTTCTTGGGCGGCGATTCCGAGTAGGTCACCTTGCCGTTCTTGTCGATCAGCTTGTAAAGGGTCTGGCCGAAGGCGCCCATCGAGGCGACGAGGGCGGCCACCGCCGCAAGCGTCGAGAGGGAAAACATCGTCTTCATCGGGACTCTCCTAGGCAGCGGCGCTCGCCGCACCGCACACGCGGCATTTCGGATCGCGCGCCAGCCGCACCTCGTGCCAGCGGCTCGCGAGCGCATCGAACAGCATCAGGCGCCCATCGAGTGTATCGCCGATTCCCGCCACGAGCTTGATCGCCTCCATCGCCTGGAAGGTGCCGATGATGCCGACCAGTGGCGCGAAGACACCCATCGTCGCGCAGCGCTCCTCCTGCGAAGCCGCGTCCTCGGCGAACAGGCAGTGGTAGCAAGGGGCGTCGGCGCGGCGCAGGTCGAACACCGCGACCTGACCGTCGAAGCGGATGCCGGCGCCGGAGACGAGCGGTTTCCGGGCGGCGACGCAGGCGCGGTTGATGGCGTGGCGCGTCGCGAAGTTGTCGGAGCAGTCGAGCACCACGTCGGCGTCGCGGACGAGGCTCGCGATGCGTTCGGCGCCGGCGCGCTCGTAGAGCGCCTCGACGCGGATGTCGGGGTTCAGCGCCTTGATCGTGACGGCCGCGGACGCGGCCTTCGGCTTGCCGACGGCATCCAGCCGATGGATCACTTGGCGCTGCAGGTTGGTGAGATCGACGCGATCGCCATCGCACACCGTGATGTGCCCCATGCCGCTGGAGGCCAGATACAGGAGCGCCGAGGAGCCGAGCCCGCTCGCGCGCTGGTGATCGGCGCGGGCGTCGAGGAGGCGCTGCTGCGCATCCTCGCCGAACTCGTTCAACAGGAGATGGCGGCTATAGCGGAGTCGCTGCTGGTCGTCCACAGTCCCGGCGCCGCCCCGATGCCCTATCCCCGCGGCGAGCGCCTTGCGACTCCCGCTACTGCGCGGGCGTCGCCGTCGCGGGCGCCACAGCGGCCGTCGCGAGCGGAAGCCCCTTCAGGTGCTTGATCGCGGCGTTCAGCTGCACGTCTTCCTTCTTCGCGTTCGGGTCCTTCACCTCGTCCTTGGCGGAGGCCTTGGCGGCCGTCTTGACAGTGGCGGTGGCCGATTGCCCGGCCGCGGGGCCGGCGATGATCACGTCGTTGGGCTTCTTCGCCTTCGCCGGGGAGCCCGTCGCGGACTTGTCGTCCTCGACCGAGAGGTGATGCTGCAGGTCGGCTTCGCGCAGCAGGACCTTGGTCGCCTCATCCTCCACCACGATGTCGGCCGCGATGCCCTTGGCCTGGATCGAGCGCCCGCCCGGCGTGTAGTAGCGCGCCGTGGTGAGCTTGACCGCCTGGTTGTTCGGCAGCGGCAGGATGGTCTGCACCGAGCCCTTGCCGAAGGTCTGCACGCCGACCACGGTGGCGCGCTTGTGGTCCTGCAGCGCGCCGGCGACGATCTCGGAGGCCGAGGCCGAGCCGGTATTGACCAGCACCACCATCGGCACCGTCTTCGCGGCCGCGGGCACACGCGTCAGGTAATCATCCTTGAACGCTCCACGCACGTAGTTTTCCTTGGTCGCGGTGAGGCGCATCTTCGCGTCCTCGGTGCGGCCGTCGGTGTAGACCACGAGCGCATTCTTCGGCAGGAAGGCAGCCGACACGGCCACGGCGGAATTGAGCAGACCCCCCGGGTTGCCGCGCAGGTCGAGCACCAGGCCCTTCATGTCGCCGCCCGATTGCTTGAAGAGATCCTGCAGCGCCACGACCAGGTTCTCGCCGGTGTGCTCCTGGAACTGGGTGATGCGGATCATGCCGTAGCCGGGCTCGAGCATCTTCGACTTGACGCTCTTCACCTTGATCACGTCGCGGCGCACCACGAACTCGAGCGGCTGGGTCTCGCCTTTGCGCAGCACCGTGAGCTTCACCTCGGTATTGGGCTTGCCGCGCATCTTCTTCACGGCGTCGCCAAGCGACACGCCCTTCAGCGACACCTCGTCGAGCTTGATGATCAGGTCGCCCGCCTGCACGCCCGCGCGGAACGCGGGGGTGTCCTCGATCGGCGCCACCACTTTCACGAATCCGTCCTCGACGCCTACCTCGATGCCGAGGCCGCCGAACTCGCCCTGGGTGCCGACCTGCAGGTCCCGATAGGCCTCCTGGTCGAGGAACGCCGAATGCGGGTCGAGACCCGTCAGCATGCCGTTGATCGCCTCTTTGAGGAGCTTCTTGTCCTCGACCGGCTCCACGTAGTCGCTCTTGATGCGGCCGAAAACCTCGCTGAACAGGCGCAGGTCGTCCACCGGGAGCTGCAGCGAGGACATCTGGCGGTCCGCGACGGCCGAGAAGTGGAGGCTGGCTGCGACGCCGAGTACCGCGCCGATGCCAACGAGGCCGAGCTGCTGAAGCTTGCGCATCCTTTGTCACCCTAGCCCCGGACGGGGCCCTCGAAGGAACAGTTGATTTCGAAATCCCCTGGCGCTTATTGGGCGACCCAGGCCATCGGGTCGAACGGTTTTCCTTCACGCCTCAACTCAAAGTATAGACCGGTTTCCGCGACTCCACCGGTTGCTCCTACACGTGCAATCGGGTCTCCGCTACGCACGTTTTCGCCCACTTGGCGGAGCAACCCCTCGTTATGGCCGTAAAGGCTCATGAAGCCGTTTCCGTGGTCCAGAATCAACAGGTTACCGAAGCCCCTCAGCCAGTCCGCATAGACGACCTGGCCGTCGGCGACGGCGTGGACGGTTTCACCTGTAGCGCTGCGGATGAAGAGGCCTTTCCACCGGGAGTCCGATTCCTCTCGCCCGGCGCCGAATCGGTTCATGAGCTCGCCGCGCACCGGAAGCTTGAGCCGGCCCCTGAGGCTGGCGAACGGGCGATTGGATGCCGAGGCATCGGCCACGTTGTCCACGGCCTTGCCGCGCGGCTTGGCCGCGGGCTCCGCCGGCTTGGCGGGTTTCGCGGGTCTCGCGGCGAGCGCGCGCGCGATCTCCTCGACCAGCCGGGTGAGCCGCGATTCGTCTTTCTGCAGCCTTCCGATCTCGCGCCGGCTCCTGGCGATCTCCCCCGCAAGGCGAGTGGCGACCGCGGCACGCGTCGCCTGCTCCTTTTCCAGCCGGCGCGCCTCCCGAGCCTGCTCGGACTCGTTCTGCGCGAGCTCATCGCGGCGCGCGCGCGCTTCGAGCTCGAGCGCCGCCAGCTCGTCGGCCTTGCCGCGCAGCTCCGCGATCAGCTCCGCGCGCGCGCGCTGCACATAGTTGTAATAGGCGATGTGGCGCGCGACGGTGGCGGCATCCTTGCCTTCGAGGGCGAGGCGCAGGCGGTCGGGAGCACCCTGCTGGTATTGGTGGCGCAGCAGCTTGCCGGCGAGGCGCTCATGCTCGGATATGCCGGAGCGGATATCGCGTTCGCGGGCGGCGAGCGACTCGAGCCCGCCCTCGATCTCGCGGCGGCGCTGGGCGAGATCGAAGAGCGAGCGCTGCGCCTCGCTCACCGCGAGGCCGCTCTCCTTCAGCTGGTCGGCCGCCTCACCGCTCGACTTCTCCGCCGCGGCGAGCTCGGCCTGCATGCGCTCGATGCGGCTGCGCAGCTCGCGCAGCCGCGCTTCCTCGGCCGGGCCGGGCGCGGCCCACGCGCCTGCCGCGACGGCAAGGAGCAGGAAGCAGGCGACGATCCGCAGGCGAGGCGCGGCGCGCCGGGGCGCCATCCGGATTACTTGGCCTTCCCCTGGCTCGCCACCGAGTGCATCGCCGCGGCGACCGCCTGCGCGTCGCCGAGGTAATAGCGGCGCTGCGCCTGGAGGTTATCGTCCAGCTCATAGACCAGCGGGATGGCGGTGGGGACGTTCTCGGCCACGATCGCCGCGTCCGACATGCCGTCGAAGTACTTGATCAACGCGCGCAGGCTGTTGCCGTGGGCGGCGACCAGCACGCGCTCGCCGGCGGCGACGCGCGGCGCGATGCGCTCGGTCCAGTAGGGGACCACGCGCGCCACCGTGTCCTTGAGGCACTCGCTCCTCGGGACCTGCGCCGGCGTGAGGTCGCGGTAGCGCGGATCGCGCCCGGCATCGCGCTCGTCGCCCGCTTCCAGCGGCGGCGGCGGAATATCGTAGCTGCGCCGCCAGACGAGCACCTGCTTCTCGCCGAACCTGGCCGCGGTCTCGGCCTTGTTGAGGCCCTGGAGCGCTCCGTAATGGCGCTCGTTCAGGCGCCAGTCCTTCTCCACCGGCAGCCACAGCCGGTCCATCTCCTCGAGCGCGAAGTTGAGCGTGCGGATGGCGCGCTTCAGAACCGAGGTGAAGGTGAAATCGAAGTCGAAGCCCTCGTCGCGAAAACGGCGGCCGGCGGCGCGCGCCTCGTCGATGCCCTTGGGCGTGAGGTCGACATCCTTCCAGCCGGTGAAGCGGTTCTCCTTGTTCCACTGGCTCTCACCGTGGCGCAGCAGCACGAGTCTCTTCATGTCTCGATTCTACAATCGATGTGCAAGAATCGCGGCTCCCGCGCCCTGATCTTCCCTTGAACCCATCTTCTCCCCCGCGAGGAGTTCCTCGCCGGAGCACCTGGCTCGCCATCGCCGGCGTGGGCGCCGTGACCTTCCTCATGCGCGCCTCCTTCATCGCCTTCGCCGACCCGCAGCGCTTCCCGCCGCACTTCCGCCACGCCCTCGGATTCGTGCCGCCGGCGGTCCTGGCGGCGATCGTGGCCCCGGGCCTTCTCATGCCGCAGGGGGTGCTGGACCTGTCGCTCGGCAACCTGCGTCCGATCGCGGGGATCCTGGCGATCCTGGTGGCGGCGCGTACCCGAAGCGAGCTGGCGGCCAACCTTTCCGGCATGGGTGCACTTTGGCTTTTGCAGTGGGCAATCGGGTAAAATTGTCCCTTTTTGCCGGGCGGAAATACCTTGGGCGAATTCATCTGGAACAACATCGCGCTGGTGGCGCTCTTCGTGGCGAGCCTCGTGATGCTGGTATGGCCGGAGCTCTCGCGCCTGATCGGCGTGAGCGGGGCCGAGATCGGCACCCTCGAGGCCACCCGGCTGATGAACCAGGGCCCGACGCTGATCCTCGACGTGCGCGACCAGAAGGACTTCGCCACCGGGCACCTGCCGAAGGCGCGTCACATCCCGGTGCGCGAGCTCGCCAAGCGCATCGAGGAGATCGCCAAGTTCAAGGCGAAGCCGGTGATCGTCACTGACACCCGCGGCGCGCGCGCCGGCGTCGCCTGCCGCTTCCTCAAGCGCGAGGGCTTCACCAACGTATTCCAGCTAAGGGGCGGCCTCGCCGCGTGGCAGCAGGCAAGCCTGCCAGTGGAGAAGTGATGGCGAAAGTCCGGATGTACTCGACCGCCGTCTGCCCCTTCTGCCTGATGGCCGAGCGGCTCCTCAAGTCCAAGGGCGTGGCCGACATCGAGAAGATCCGCATCGACCTCGAGCCCGCGCGCCGCGACGAGATGATGCAGCGCACCGGCCGGCGCACCGTCCCGCAGATCTACGTCGGCGACCGGCACGTGGGCGGCTATGACGACCTCGCGGCCCTCGACCGCGCCGGCGGCCTGGACCCCCTCCTTTCCGCGCCCTAAGACGGCGCGTCTTACCGCAACACCCCTATCCCGGAAGGAAGTAAATGAGCGAAGCACAACAAAGCACCCAACCCGTCTTTTCCATCGAGAAGGTCTATGTGAAGGACCTCTCGCTCGAAGTGCCGAATGCGCCCCAGGTATTCCTCGAGCGCGAGGCGCCCCAGGTCGACATCCAGCTGCACCACAACTCCTCGGTGATCGAAGAGGGCGTGTACCAGACGACGCTCACCGTGACGGTGACGGCCAAGGTCGGCGAGAAGACGCTCTTCCTGGTCGAGGCGGCGCAGGCCGGCATCTTCGTGGCGCGCAACATTCCGGCAAGCGAGCTGGATGCGGTGCTCGGCATCGCCTGCCCGAACATCCTCTTCCCGTATGTGCGCGAAGTGGTGTCGGAGACCGTGGTGCGCGCCGGCTTTCCGCCGGTGATCCTGAGCCCGGTCAACTTCGAGGCGATCTACCAGGCGCAGCGCGAGCCGCAGGCGGCGCCCGAGCAGGCCGGCGTGCAGATCATCACGCCGACGGTCTCGCACTAGGAAGCGATGCGCGCCGCCCTCGTCGCCGCGCTCGTCCTCGCGTCGGGCGCGTCCTTCGCGGCGGAGTTCCGCGCGCTCGGCGACCGCCCGGCGATCCTCTACGACGCGCCCTCGACGCGCGCCGATCGCCTGTTCGTCGCCAGCCGCAACTATCCGTTCGAGGTGCTGGTGAAGCTCGACCAATGGACCAAGGTGCGCGACGCGAACGGCGAGGTGGCGTGGGTCGAGAACAAGTCGTTCGGCGAGCGCCGCACGGTGGCGGTCACCGTCCCGCTCGCCGACATCCGCGCGGCCCCCAACGCGCAATCCCCCCTTGCATTCGAGGCTTACAAGCAGGTGATCCTCGAAGTGGTCGATCCGCCCGCCGACGGCTGGGTGAAGGTTCGGCATCGCGACGGCCAGGGTGGGTTCATCCGCGTGGCGCACATTTGGGGCGTCACCGCCCCCTGAGAGCCGCGCGGCCATGAGGATCGCCATCCTTGGCGCCGGCGCCTGGGGATCGGCTCTCGCCATCTCGCTCGGCGCGCGCCACGACATCGCCCTCTGGACACGCGGCCGCGAGGACTGCGAGCGCCTCGCGCGCGAGCGCGTGAGCGCCTACCTGCCGAACTGCCCACTGCCCGGCGGCGTTCGTATCGAGAGCGACATCGCCGCCGCGGTCGGCGGTTGCGAGCTGGCGATCGTCGCCACGGCGACCTCGGGCTTGAGGCCGGTGGCCGAGAGCATCGCGCACAGCGGCGCGAAGACCGCCCTCCTGTGGGCCTGCAAGGGCTTCGAGGAGGCGTCTGGCCGCCTGCCGCACGAGATCGTGGCCGAGTGCCTGCCCACGTTCGGCGAGGTGGGCGCGCTTTCCGGCCCCAGCTTCGCGCTCGAGGTGGCTCGCGCCCAGCCCACGGCGCTGGTGATCGCGTCCGAGAACGAGGCCTCCGCACGCGTTACCGCCGCCGCGCTCAACTCGCCGCGGCTGCGCCTTTACTCCAGCCATGACGTGCGCGGCGTGGAGCTGGGCGGCGCGGTGAAGAACGTGATCGCCATCGCCGCCGGGATCTGCGACGGCCTCGAGCTCGGCCGCAACGCGCGCGCGGCACTGGTGACGCGTGGGCTCGCGGAAATGGTGCGCCTGGGTGTGGCGATGGGCGGGCAGGCCGAGACCTTCATGGGCCTCACCGGCCTCGGCGACCTGGTGCTCACCTGCACCGGAGAGCTCTCGCGCAATCGCGAGGTCGGGGTGGGGCTCGCGCAAGGGCTGTCGCTGCAGCAGGCGCTCGCGCGCCTGGGCCATGTGGCCGAAGGCGTGCGCTCGGCCGAGGCGGTGCGCGAGTGCGCAGGGCGTCACGCCATCGAGATGCCGATCACCGATGCGGTCTGTTCCGTCCTCGCCGGCACCGCCACGCCGACGCAGGCGGTGCAGCGCCTCCTTACGCGCGACCCTCGTCCGGAGTGAGGAAGAAGATTCCCGCGAGGAACGAGAAGTAGAGCGCGTTGGCCGGGATGTGGAAGTTGAAGTCGACCACTCCGTGCAGGATCATCGCGAGCATCCCGAGGCCCGCGCCCACCTGCAGGTGCGCGAGGCTCCGCGACGACCGCCCCCGCAGCAACTGTACCCAGCGGCCGAGGTAGGCGATGCCGAGCAGCGCGACCCCGGCGATGCCGGCCACGCCGAGCTCGAGGAACACTTCCGCATAATCGTTGTGCGCGTGGTCGATGAAGCCGGCGAGCCCTTCCCCCTGATAGCGGCGGAAGACGTCGGCGAAAGTGCCCAGCCCGCTGCCGACGGGCATGAAGTCCAGGCCGGCGCGCATCGTGGCGGCCGCGATCTCGAAGCGGTTCTCGTAGCTGAACGACAGGCGCTCGGGGGCGAAGCGCTCAAGCACCGGCGTGAGGCCGATGTAGGCGGCGAAGGCGAGCGCGGCCAGGCCGACGGTGGCGAACACCAGCCGCACCGCGACCGACCCCGACCGCCATACGAGCGCGAGCGTGGCCAGCGAGAAAACCAGCAGTCCCACCCCGATGCCGCCGCGCGAGGCGGAGAAGAAGAGCGCCACCAGCAGCAGCATCACGAGGACGGAGGCTGCTATGTGGATCGCGACCTTGCGGTCGGCGTGGCGGGGATGGGACTTCACACGTGCGCCGCTGCCGTCGGTGGCAGTCGTGGTCGCGAGGGCCCAGAACGCGACCGCCATGGGCAATGCCATGGCCATCAGCGCCGCAAAGTGGTTCTTGTTCACGTAGGTGCCGGTCGCGGCACCGCCGCCGAACGTGTTGCCGAAATAGAGCGGTGAGCCGGCGCCGGCGCCGAGCTGCATGATGCCGAGGATCGCCTCGCCCAGCGCCACGCCCACGAACACCATCGCCAGGCGGCGCGCCTGCGAGCGGCGTTGCGAGAGCGCGAGCACGAACGCCGCGAGGCACGGCAGCATCGCGAGCCAGGCGTATTCCGTGGCGCGCGGGTGGACGCTCGCGGCGCGCGCGCCGCCGCCGTCACCGGCCACCGCGAGGGCTTGCTGGTAGGCCGGGTGCCCCGGGAGCTCGGCCCACCACGACGCAGGGATCGGAACGAGCTGCAGCAGCGGCATGACCATCAGAATTCCCACGCCCCATCGCAGCGACGCCGGAAGCCGCGGGCGCGAGGCGCCCTGCAACCAATGCCATGCGCATGTCGCCAGGCAGAGGAGCGCGACGACCTCGAGAACCAGCAGCGGCATCGGCCGGTTGCCGCCGCGCACCAGCGGCGCGAACACCAGCATCGCCGCGAGGAGGCCAAAAAGAACGGGGCCTTTAGACCCCGTCGCGGCGTGGTCCACCCAGCCCGTCAGTTCGGGCTGACGGCGGTGTCCTGCCGCGAGATGAGTAGCGCGGCCAGGCCCGAGATACCGGCGGTGCCCAGGATGGCGCCGCCCCCGACCCCGGCCAAAGCCGCCGCGGTCGCTCCGCCCACGAGCCCGGTTCCGCCCGCCGCGAACGCCAGCCCGCCGGGATCCTTGAAGATGGTGTTGGCCTGCACGACGCGCTCGGCGCACTCCTTGTCGGTGCGGATCTCGAGGCGCTGGTTGGGCTCGAGAGTGATCTCGCAGCCGTCGTCGTAGACCACGGTCGCCTTCGCGTTGGCGGTCGTGATCACGCGGCTGCGATCGTCGAGACGCAACGATTCCGCGGCGGAGGCGAGGCCGGACTCCTGGCTCACCAGGACGTTGCCCTCGACCTGGCGCAGTTTCGCGACGGTCTCGCCGAAGCGCTGCGTGGGCGCCTCGGCGCCGGCCCCGTCGGCGCGCGGGGCCTGCTTCGCGGCGGCCACCCTGTCCTGCTCGCGGACCTTGTCGGCGGGCTTCTGGGCGAAGGGACTGGTGGTGACGGCGAAAGCCAGCGCCACCGCCGACGCGACTGCCTTTGCGACTCCTGCGGACTTCATGCGAGCCTCGATTCGGTTTGCAACTCGTTATGCAGCGATGGTATTTCCACGGGTGATGCGGGTCAAACTCAGCGCCTGCGAAGCGCGATGTCGTCGAACCATGCGACGCCGCCCACGAACGCCGCGGCCCCCTCCTCGGCCGCCGGCTCCAACTGCAGCAGCTGCGCGGGGCAGGATGCGTCGATGGAGACCTCGAGCGCGAAGCGCCGCCACTCGCTCGATCCGATGAAGCGCTCCGAGGTCGCGAGGCGGGTGGGACGCGCCGGATCGGCGCAACGCATCGTCCACTGGATGCCGCGGGGTGCCACGACTCCGTGGGGCCGCGCGAGTCCGGTGAGCTCGTAGGTGCCGGGCGCGAGGGTGAGATATTGCTGCACCGGCACGCCCGACTGGCGCTTGCCGTTGTACGCCACGCGCAGCGCCCGCTTGCCCGAGGCCCCTTGTGTCGGCACGACTTCCGCGACGTGCCCGGTCTCGCGCTCCGCGCGCCGCTGTAGCAGCCAATCGAAGCCGATGCCGCCTACGGCGTGCTCGAAGCCGCCATTGAAGACGAAACCTACTTGCGAGAGTCGCTCGCGGGGCAGGGTATTGAGCCAGAGCTGGTAGGCCTCATCCCATCGGCCCGCGGCGCGCAAGCGTTCGATCGCGCAACCGGTCTGCGGCAGTGGCGCCCCGGTTCCGGCCTTCCTGAGGAGCATCGGCACGTAGAGCGAGGGATCGACGCCTCGTGCGCACGCGTCGACAATGAAAGCGCCCAACCAGGCAGGATCGCGGGCAAAGAGCGCGGCCACCGCCTCCGGCTGCCGGCGTGAGGCGATGACCTCGTGCAGGGCCGCGAAGACCCGGTCACGAGCGGCGAGCGGCTGCGCGGCGAGCCGGCCGAGGATCTCGACCCCGTGCGGATCACCCTGCCGCAGGAAGAACGCGGCCGAGTGCGCGAGTACGTCCCGGTCCCACGGCGCCAGCTCGAGCGCCGCGCGGTAGGCGGCCTGCGCATCGACACGCTTGCCATTGCCGTCAAGATCCCGGGCCAGCACCAGCATCGCGGCGACCTCGCCGGGGTTTTCCCGGATCATGCGTCGCAACGATGCCTGATCACCCCCGACCGCTTCATGGGTCGCCGGCGGGACGCCCGCAAACTCGAGCCGCGGCCGGCCGTTATCCTCGTAGAGCACCACGTTCACCTGGATCACGCGCCAGAAAAGCGCGAGCGCGAGCGCCACCAGCGCGAGGCGCGATACGAAGACCACGGCCGGGTTTGCGATCACCGCGAGTGCGGGAAGAGCAAGAGGCGCGCGATCCTCGCCTGCCCGTCACGCACGATCACGTCGAGCTCCAGCTCCACGTTGCGCTCCAGCTTGCCACCGGGCTGATCGGGATACTCGGCCGACAGCGACGCCATCCCCTTGGCACGCGCCGATAACGCCGCGGTCTCCCAGGACACGCGCGTCAACCGCAGGCGACGCGCGCGCGTAGTGCTGAAGAACTCCTGGAAATCGTGGCGGATGCGGACCGCCTCCCAGAAGCCGACGCTGCCGACGTCGTACATACCGAGCAGGCGATCGAGGTCCCCGGCTTCGTAATAGGTGACCACTCGCGCGACCAGCATCTCCATGTCGAGAGTCGAAAGCCCGGCCTCTACCCCGGCCGGCGCCGCCTTGGGCACCGCAGCCTGCGCGGCGATCACCGCTTCGCTGCGTGGCGGCGACGCCTCGAGGCGCGCAAGGGGCGCCTGGGGGCGAGCGATGGGCGCCTGGGGGCGAGCGACGGGCGTCTCGGGACGAGCGACGGGTGTCTCGGGACGAGCGATGGGCGCCTCGGGCCGGGCCACGGTCCTCCGCGAGCGCGATGCGCGGTTTGTCTTCCGCACGCGCCAGCGTCCGGCTCTCGGACGCGCGGGAGGAAAGCGCCCGCCAGAGCGGCGTGAGGAAGGGAATGGAGGCTTCGCCCCCAGGCGCGCCCATCGCCGGCGAGCGCCGCGAATCCCCGGGCTCCATGAAGCGGGGCCGCTCGGTGCCCGGGCGCACGTCGCGCACCCAGCGCGACGAGAGGTCGAACGGCGTGGCACTCGCGAGCGTCGCGTACTCGCGCGGCAGGTCGCCGAACCACCAGATCTGCACGAAGAAGAGTGAAGACACGCCGGCGCCGAGGAGCAGCGCGGGCTTGCGCATGCGGATGCGCGCCACCGCGCCCTTGCCGACGATGGGGGAGCGCGCCGCAGCGGTGAGCGGCGCGTCGTGGATCGATTCGGCGGCCGGCGAACTGCCCGGGACATGCAGGCCCGCGTCGTATTGGGCGCGCTGCTCGTCGTCGAAGAGGACGGTGTAGGCCTGGTTCACGTGCTGTGCGCAGCCCGGCGGCCAATGCCCGGAAGCGTCCTGGCGATCCGGGTGCAGAAGCGCGATCAGGCCGTGGTAGTGCTCCTTGATCGCCTCGCGCCGCGCCTCGCGCGGCAGGCAAAGCAGCTGGTAGTGGCTCGCGCCCTCCCAGAGGCAGACCTGGCGGATGAAGAACACCGCCGCCTCGCGCAGCCGCTCGCGCTCGCTCGTGGAGAGGTCGCGCATCAGCGCATGGGAGAACTTGCCGTGGGCGAAGCGGAACACCAGCAACCCGCCGGCGAAGTGCTCGCGCCCGTGGGTGAGGCGCGGCCGATAGCGCACCGGCTCCTTGTAGAAGGCGAGCAGCTGCGCGGCGACCACTGCGGCACCGGCCTCGTGCATCGTCAACCTTCGGCGACCTGCTTGGCGGTCAGCGCGGGCTTGCTGTACTGGTAGTAGTAGGAGTTCGACCCGTAGACGTCGTGGTACGCGTCTATCTTGGTGAGGATCACGCCGAGGGGATGGACCCCCGACTGGAGCAGGCGCTTCAGCGCCGCCTTGGCGTGGCCCTTGCGGGTCTTGCCGGACTCGACCACGAACACCGAGTTGTCGACCTGGTTGCAGAGCACGATGGCGTCGGCGATGCCGAGCACCGGCGGCCCGTCGACGATCACATGCGAGAAATGCTCCTCGCACTGCGACAGCAGCGTGAGCAGCTTCATGCTCGAGAGCAGCTCCACCGGGTTGGGCGGCAGCGGGCCCGTCGTCATCACGAAGAGATTCGGGATCTGGGTGCGGTGGATCGCCTCGAGCGGGCCCATGTTGCTCGAGAGGTAGTTCGACAGGCCCCGTTCGTTCTCGATGCCGAGCATCTTGTGCACCACCGGGTTTCTCAGGTCCGCGTCGATGATCAGCACCGGCTTGCCCATCTGCGCGAAGTTGATCGCGAGCGAAAGCGCCGTGGTGCTCTTGCCTTCGCCCTTCCCGCTGCTGGTGACCACCAGCCGGCGCGGAGCTCCCGTGGGGGTGGAGAACTGCAACGCGGTGCGAACCGAGCGGTAGGCCTCCGCGAACGCAGAGGTCGGATCCTCGTGCGGCGACACCGCGAGCCGGTTCAGCGGACCCACCTCGACGCTCTTCAGCCTTGGGATCACGCCCAGCACCGCGGCTCCGGTCTCGCGCTCCACGTCGTCGGCGAAGCGGATGGAGTCGTCGAAGTACTCCAGGAGCCAGGCGACCATGAGGCCCACCAACAGTCCGATCGCGAGCGCCATGGTCAGGTTCTTGCTCAGGTTCGGCTTGAAGGGCGCCAGGGGAACCTGCGCCTTGTCAACGACCAGGATGTTGTTCGCGCCCAGGCCTCCGGCGATCCCGACCTCCTTCAACCGTTGCAGGAGGCCGTCATACAGCGTCCGGTTGGTGTCGACCTCGCGCTTGAGAATGCTGTAGCGGATATTGCGGCCCTGCAGGGCGAGCAATTGCTGCTTGGCGTCGGTGAGCTTCGCCTTCAAGGCCGCTTCCTGCGAGCGAGTGGCGCGATAGGTCGATTGCACCGTCTTGCGGACCTCCGCGATCTCGTCCTTCATCTGGCGGTCGATCTCGTCGAGCTGGCCTTTCGTCTGCAGCATCTTGGGGAACGCCGGCTTGTACACCTTGAGGCCGTCCTGGTATTCGGCCTCCAGGCGCGCCTTGGTCGCCTTGAGCGCCAGGATGTTCTTGTTGTCCTGGACCATCGCCAACGCTTCAGGATTGTCCTGCGCCTGCTTGAACAGCACCTCCGCCCGGATGCGTTCCTGCTCCGCCTTGGAGACCGCGGCGTTGTACTCCTGGAGGTTGGCGCTGAAGATGCTCTGCTTCTCGTCGATGTTGATGATCTCGGAGTCGCGCGAGAACTTCACCAGCTCGCGTTCGGAGTCCTCCAGCTTCGCCTTGGTCTGCACCAGCTTTTCTTCGAGGAAAGTCTTGGCGTAGGCCGAGGCCTCGAAGCGGCGTTCCAGGTTGATGTTGATGAACGACTGCGCCAGGGTATTTACCGCCTTGGCGGCGAAGAAGGGGTCGGTGCTGTCGAAGTGCAGCCGCACCAGGCGCGACTTGCGCACCGGCTCCACCGTGAGCGACGACTGGAACGCGCCGACGATCGCGTGGTCCTGTCGCGCCGCCGGGTCCACTGCCACCGGCGCCGGCCCGCGGCGCAGCCAGTCGATCATGTTTCCGACCGGGTTCCCGGCCACCGGCGCCGCGCCCTGCGTATCCGCGGATTCGGCGCCGGCCAGCCCGGCGCCCGAGGGATTCTTGCGCAACCCTATGTCCTCCACGGTCCTTTCGGCGAGCGTGCGGCTCTTCAGCAGCTCGTAGTTGGTCGCATAGAAATCGGAGCCGTCCGACCAGTAGTCGCTGGATTCCCCGGGAGACACTTCCTTGAAGTCGAGCACTCGGGACGAGAAACGGTCGATCTGGATCGTGGTCGAGGCGCGGTAGACCGGAGGCGCGATGTAGGTCATCACCACCGAAAAGAGCGCCGACACCGCGAAGATGGACAGGATCGTCCACTTGCGCTTGAGGAAGATGCGCAGCAGGTCGCGCAGGTGCAGCGCCTGGTCGAGCTGCTCCGACATCGGGCCGCCCGGCTGGTTGTCGAGCGCGAGGGGGTGGCGCGGCGCGACCGCGAGCGCGGTGCCCCTGCCCTGCCGGTGGTCGCCGGGATGGCTCAAGGAATGGCCCCCCAGCGGAACGGGTTGACGGTGTCGAGCACGTCCTTGAAGAGCGAGTCCTTGAGCGCGGTGCGGCTCTTCGAGCGGTTGACCACGATCAGGTCGTCATTCACCACCGCCGGGTCCTCCAGCTCGCCGCGGCGGATGCGCTCGACGTCGTAGGTGCTGGAGACGCGCTTGCCGCTCGCGTCGGCGCGGAACAGCACCACCTCGCTCATGTCGCTCAATGCCGCCTGGCCGCCGGCGACCGCGAGCGAGGTGAGGAGCGTGCTCGCGCCTTTCAGCGGATAGATCCCGGGGCGGTTGACGGCGCCCTCGATGGTCACGCGCTGCGTGGTGAACTCCTTGATGAAAAGGCTCACCTGCGGGTTCTGCAGGTAGTTGGCGGAAAGCCGGGCGGTGATCGTCGCCTCCGCTTCCTGCGCGGTGAGGCCGGCGACCTCCAGCGGGCCGATGAGCGGCAGCGAGACCTGGCCGCGGGAGTTGACGCGCACCGTGCGCGACAACTGGTCGACGCCGAACACCTGGATTTCCAGCAGGTCTTCGGAGCCGATGCGATAGTCGCGGATGGTGGAGCGCGGCGCCGGAGCCCTGGAAGCCGGATCGGCCGCGACTGCGCGGGCCGGCAGGTCGGAAAGCCGCAGCGAGAGCTTGAGACCATCCTCGGCGCGAACGTGCGCCGCAGCCAGGCCGCAGGCCAGCGCGATTGCCGCCAACATTGTGAGCGATTTCATCGAATCTCTTCCTGGGCCCAAATAGCTTGAAATTATACTTTTATAAGTGCCTCGCGCGGAAATCCTCATTTCCAGCACCAACGGGGGGAAACCATAGCGATAACAACAATATGCACCAGAGCCGCGGCGTCGCTTGTTAAGCGGTTAACACTTCCGCCGGGATTCGATTGCAACTGCAATCGACGCTGTTGCCGTTGAATCGCCAGGCTGGGCCGTGTGCGGACCCTCAGGGAGCTCGAGGTCAGGGGGTAGCGGCTCCGGGGAACCCCAGCTGCCGCCACGCTTCGAACACCACCACGGCGGCGGCATTGGAGAGGTTGAGGCTCCGATTGCCGGCGTGCATCGGCAGGCGCAGCCGATGTTCCGGCGGGAAAGCCTCGAGCATTTCACCGGGCAGCCCTGAAGTCTCCGCGCCGAACACCAGGGCATCGCCTTCACGGAATGCGACCTCGGTGTAGAGGCGCGGGCCGCGTGTCGATGCGGCGAACAGGCGCCGCTCGCCGAGCGCCAGCCGGCAGGCCGGCCAGTCGCGATGCACCTGCACCGTCGTGAGCTCGTGGTAATCGAGCCCCGCGCGCTTCAGCTGCCGGTCATCCATC
>JBKJTM010000390.1:0-3499 GCA_046590805.1 Usitatibacter sp. | reverse complement strand
AGTGCAGCAATTCTACCGCATTCCGACACCGATTGGCATCCATATCCCGATGCTGGGGCCACCCGGACCGCGCCGTGGGGAGAACCGACGAACCCCCCTGGCCCTGCGACGAAACGCCCCATTCGCGCCCTCAGCGCATCCGCGCGAGCCTCGCGTCCACCGCCTCGGCGTCGAGGTAGTAGTGGCAGATCTCCAGGTCGCCGTCCAGGAGCACCGGTACCTTGTCGCCCCACTTCTCTTCGAGCTGCGGATGGCGGTCCACGTCCACCACCTCGATGTCGAAGGAATAACGGCCCTGGAACTGCTTCAGGGCCGTTATCAACTCTTCACAGAGATGGCAGTACTCGCGGGAGAGGACGGTGAGCTTGGGTTTCATCGGTCTTGCCGCCCCTGCGAGGAGTCTGGTCGCCCCGGCGAAGGCCGGGGCCCAATTTCCGGCCTGCGATGCACTGGGCCCCGGCCTTCGCCGGGGCGACATTTCATTCCGGTTCCGGCCTGAACGTCACGAAGCGCGTGCCCTGCTCGTCGCGGATCAGCACCGCCACCGCCTTCTTCGGGTCGAGCTTCGCCACCGTCTCGGTGAAGGACTTCACGCTGGTAATGTCGACGTTGTTCACGCGCATGATCACGTCCCCGGGGCCGATGCCGGCCGCGAGCGCGGCGCCATCAGCCGCCTCGACGATGACGCCGTTCGCCACCTTGAGCGTCTTCTTCTGCTCAGGCGTCATCTCGATCACCGCCACGCCCAGCTTGCCGGGCTTCACCTCCGGCTTCTTGCCCTTCGCCGCCGCGGCGGTCTTGCTCGCCTCCTCGTCCTTGAACTCGGCCACGGTGACGACGACGTCGCGCGGCTTGCCGGCGCGGAACACGTTCAGGTTGACCTTGGTGCCGGGCCGCAGTCCGCGGATGGTGCGCGAGAGGTCCGCGGAGCCCTCGACGTTGCGGCCGTCGATCTTGAGGATCACGTCGCCCACCTCTAGACCGCCCTTGGCCGCGGGCGAGCCGTCCTCGACATTGCCCACCACGGCGCCCTGCGCCTTGCCGAGCCCCAGGCTGTCGGCGAGGTCCTTGGTCACGTTCTGGATGCCCACGCCGATGCGGCCGCGCACCACCTTGCCGGTCTTGATCAGCTGGTCGGCCACGTTGAACGCGTAGTCGATCGGGATCGCGAACGAGATGCCGGCGAAGCTGCCGGTGCGCGAGAAGATCTGCGAGTTGATGCCGATCACCTCGCCGCGCATGTTGAGCAGCGGGCCGCCCGAGTTGCCGGGGTTCACCGCGACGTCGGTCTGGATGAAGGGCACGGCGTCGAGGTTGGGATCGCCAGACAGGTTCTCGCGGCTGGTGGCGCTGATGATGCCGGCGGTCACGGTGTTGGCGAAGCCGAACGGCGAGCCGATCGCGATCACCCATTCGCCCACGCGCACCTTCTTGGTGTCGCCGATCTTCACCGTCGGCAGGTCCTTGGCGTCCACCTTGATCACCGCCACGTCACTGCGGGTATCGGCGCCGATCACCTTGGCGGTGAGCTCGCGCTTGTCGTTGAAGCGGACCGTGATCTCCTCCGCATTCTCGACCACGTGCGCGTTGGTCACGATGTAGCCGTCGGCCGAGACGATGAAGCCCGAACCCAGGCCGAAGGGGCGCAGCGGACCGCGTTCGCCCTTGGGCGCCTGGCCGCGAGGGGTGCCGGGCTTGCCGGGGACCTGGCCGTCGGGCATGAAGCGGCGGAAGAATTCGAAGAAGGGGTCGTCTTCCGACAGTCCGGGCACCTGGCCGCCCTGGCCGCGGCCCGCGCGCGTGCGCGTGTTGATGTTCACCACCGCCGGGCCGTACTTCTCGACCAGGTCGGCGAAGTCCGGCAGCACCTGCGCGGCGACGCCGAATGCGAGCAGCGCGGCGAGCAGGGAAGACTGGGTTCGATTCATGTTGTGAGTCCTGCTTTTATTGATGTGAATGATTCGAGATCGTCAGGGGCGGCGCGCGACGCCGCGGCCGAGCTGCTGGGCGGTGGCGAGCGGCACTTCGCCGAGCACGGTCACGAGGTGCTCGCCCATGGGACGCACGAAGAAGGTCGTGGTGCCGTCCTCGGAAGAGCTTTCCTCGGTGCGGCCGGGGGTGCCATTGGGCTCGATGAACACCGAGACGCTTGCGAGGCCGTCGGTAAGCACGAGCTGGGAGACGGGCTCCTTGCGGCCAGGCAGCGCGCGCTTCAACTCGGTCACCTTGCGAAAGCCGGTCGGCAGCGAGGCGACCGACCAGCCGGTCTCGGCGCTCGCCACCTCGTCGCGCGGCTTGCCGTCGGTGACCCACTGGCGGTTCCTCGCGCGGAAGATCGACTTGAGATCGTGGTTGGCGACCTGCTGGCCGAGCTTGAGATCCGTGAAGCTGTAATGCTCGATCACCACGCGCTGCTCGTTCAGCGTGCGCGCCCGCAGGATGAGGCCGCTCGCGACCTCGGCGCAGACGCGCTGGGAATACCGCAGCGCATCGCGCGGCTCGAGGCGGATCCACTGGCATTCATAGCCCAGCACGCGCTCGGTCTTGCCGAGCTTCACGTCATAGCTCGCGGCGATCGATTCGGCGGTGGCGCCGAGGATGCCGGGGAAGAAGCGCGCGGTGGTGCGCGGATCGAGGCGCACGGTGCGCGCGTCCGGGAAGCGGCAGAACATCTCGTCGTTGCGGCGCACGATCTCGATCGCCGCGCCATCGAGGGGCTGGATGCGCTCGTGCTCCTCGCCGCCGGAATTCACGTGCGAGATGCGGATCGTGGAGGTGCGCTCGCCGTTGGTGTGGACGTAGGTGCCCTCGTAGTTCACCTGGCGTGACGCCTGCGCGGCGCGCTGCAGCAGCGACAGCGGATCTGGAGGGGCGGCCTGGACGGACCACGCCAGGCCGGCGGCAAACGCCGGCAGGAACCGGCGAATGCCCTGGGCTGCCGCCGAGGTCATCGAGCGGCGGCGGCCGGCTGAGCGCGGTTGGTCACCGGCTGATAGGAGGGCAGCTGCTTGTGGGCGATGTAGTAGTCCTGGACGTCCACCGTGGGCGCCGCGGGCATCTTGTTGGCCACCGGCATCGCGGCGGGATTCTTGGCGACCATAGCGCCGCCGGGAACCTGGCCGCCCTGGGTGCCGATCCAGCCCACCACGCCGATCGTCGCGACCGAGGCCGCCGCCGCGAGGGCGATGCGTCCGACCGTGGTCTCGAGGATCCGCCTGGGGCGCGCCACGATCGCGGGCTCGCCCTGGAGGGCGATGCTCACGCGAGCGGCCGTGTCCGTCGGGTGGGGCGTCCCACCTCGCAACACGTCGCCGATCAGGTGGTACTCCTGCCACTTCTGCGCCGACTCGCCGCTCGCGCAACACGATCGGATCGCACGATCGGCCTCGTGGGCCTCGAGCTCACCATCCATCAGCGAGGAAATTTCCTGTGTCATGTCCTGCTCCTGTTTCTCCGCCCCCGTTGATCGAGAGCCTTTTCTTTATGGGGTTGCAGCCCC
>JBKJTM010000337.1:0-3634 GCA_046590805.1 Usitatibacter sp. | reverse complement strand
CTCTCGGAGCGTGCGCAGCTGCACTCGTCCCACGGCCGCCAGATCATGGGGGTGCTGCTGTTCCAGGACCAGCAGCGGGATCACCGCCAGGTCCTGGAACAGCAGCACCCCCATGATCTGGCGGCCGTGGGACGAGTGCAGCTGCGCACGCTCCGAGAGCATCTTCGAGATGATCGCGGTCGATGACATCGCGAGCACTCCGCCCACCACCAGCCCCGCGCGCCAGGACTCGCCCGCGAGCATGGCGCCACCGACTCCGAGGGCCACGATCACACCGACCTGCGCGCCACCGAAACCGAACACCGTGCGCCGCATCGCCATCAGCTGCGGCAGGCTGAACTCGAGCCCCACGGAGAACATCAGGAACACCACGCCGAACTCCGCGAGGTAGCGCTGGTCCTCGGTATCGGGGACGATGCCGAGCGCGTTCGGGCCCACCAGCGCGCCCACGAGGAGGTAGCCGAGGATCGCCGGCATCGAGATCTGGCGGAAGACCACCACCATCACGACCGCGGAGGCGAGCAACAGGAGGGTGACTTGGAGAGCGTCGTGCATGTGTTGGATTTATACTTCCCGCATGTCGAATCTACTACAACCTTACGCGACGGCCGACGCGGAGCACTTGCTCGCGCTCGCGCGCAACGTGCTCGACATCGAGGCCGAGGCCGTCCGCGGCCTGCGCGACCGCCTCGGCGCGGAGTTCCTTGCCGCGCACCGCCTGATCCTGCATACCAAAGGCCGCGTGGTGGTGAGCGGCATGGGCAAGTCCGGGCACATCGCGCGCAAGATCGCCTCGACGCTGGCCTCGACCGGCACGCCCGCGTTCTTCATGCACCCGGGCGAGGCGAGCCATGGCGATCTCGGCATGATCACCTCCGACGACGTGGTGATCGTGATCTCCAACTCGGGCGAGTCCGACGAGATCCTGCGCGTGCTGCCGATGATCAAGCGCCGCGGCGCCAGGGTGATCGCGATCACCGGGCGGCGCGAGTCCACCCTCGCGGTCGAGGCCGACGTGCACCTGGACGCGGCGGTCGCGAGGGAGGCGTGCCCGCTGAACCTCGCGCCCACCGCGAGCACCACGGCGACGCTCGCCCTCGGCGACGCGCTCGCCGTGGCGCTGCTCGACGCGCGCGGCTTCAAGAGCGACGACTTCGCGATGCACCATCCCGCGGGCGCGCTCGGCCGGCGCCTGCTGGTGCACGTGGGCGACATCATGCGCAAGGGCGAGCAGCTGCCACGCAGCTCGCCCGGCGACCTGCTGCCCGAGGCGATCATCGAGATGTCGAAGAAGGGCATCGGCATGACGGCGATCGTCGATCCCGCCGGCAAGCTGCTGGGAATCTTCACCGACGGCGACCTTCGCCGCACCCTCGAGAAGCACGACAACATCAGGGCGGTGCGCGTGGGCGACGTGATGACCGCGAGCCCGAAGTCGATCGCGCCCGAGCGCCTCGCGGCCGAGGCGGCGCAGGTTCTCGAGAAGCAGAGCCTTGGCGGGCGCCTGGTGGTGCTCTCGCCCGATGGCACGCTGGTGGGCGCGATCACCTTCCACGACCTCCTCGCCGCCGGGGTGGTCTGATGGACATCGGCAGCCGCGCGCGGGCGCTGCGCCTCGCGATCTTCGACGTGGACGGCGTGATGACCGATGGCACCATCTACATCGGCGCCCAGGGAGAGGAGTTCAAGGCGTTCAACATCCTCGACGGGCAGGGCGTGAAGATGCTGCAGTCCTCGGGCGTGGCGGCCGCGATCATCTCGGGGCGGTCGTCGCTCGCGGTGGAGCGCCGCGCCGCCGAGCTCGCGATCGGGCACGTGGTGCAGGGATGCGGCGACAAGGTCGCGGCCTTCGACGCACTGCGGGAGCAGCTGGGCATCGATGCCGCGGCCTGCGCCTTCGTCGGCGACGACCTCCCCGACCTGGCGGTGATGCGGCGCTGCGGTTTCGCGGTCGCGGTGGCCAACGCCGTCGACGCGGTCAAGGAGGAGGCGCACTACGTGACGCGCGCCCGGGGCGGCCGCGGCGCGGTGCGCGAGTTCTGCGATCTGGTGGTGCGCAGCCGGCTGCAACCCGGTGCGGCGCGCGCGGTCTAACCCGCCTTGACCATCGTTCGCCCGACTTCGTGGTTGCCGCTCGCGGCGCTCGGCTTGCTGGTAGGGCTCACGCTCTGGCTGGACCAGCTGGTGCAGCCCTCGGCAGCGCGCGCCGACGGGTCGCTGCGCCACGATCCCGACCTGATGGTCGAGAATTTCAACGCGCGCAAGCTCGGGGTGGACGGCGCCGTGCAGTACACGCTCACGGCGAGGAAGATGGTACATTACCCCGACGACGATTCGGCACTGCTCGAATCGCTCACGCTTGAGGCCTTCGAGCCCCGGCAACCCAGGATGACCATCACCGCGAACAACGGCCGGCTCGAGCAAGGGGGCGATCGCGTGTGGATCGAGGGCGACGTGGTGGTGGTGCGCGAGGCCGATGCGAACAACGAGTCGGCGCGCCTCACCACCGAGAAACTCCTGGTGCTTCCGGACCTGGGCATCGCGCGCGGGCCCGTCGAGGTCACGCTCGAGACTCCCTCGGGACGGGCGCACGCGTCCGCCTTCGAGCTCAACAACCGCACGCGCGTGCTGATGCTCGAGAAGGTCCGCGCCACCTACAAGCCCAGCCCCCGCTGATGCATCCGACCATCGCCCTTCCGATCCTCGTGCTTTGCGCGGCGCTCTTCGCGCCGCCGGCGGCCGCGGAGCGCTCGGACCGCGAGAAGGAGATCGTGGTCGGCGCCGACCGCCTCACCGCCGACGACGCCAACCGCACCAGCACCTTCGACGGCAACGTGGTCGTGACGCAGGGAACGATGCGCATCACCGCCGCGCGCGTGACCGTCAAGGAGGACGCGCAGCGCCACAAGTTCTATGTCGCGAGCGGCTCGCCGGTCACCTTCCGGCAGAAGCGCGACAACATCGACGAGTGGATCGACGGCATGGCCGAGCGCGCCGAGTTCGACGACAGGAACGACGTGCTGCGCCTCTACAACCAGGCGCGCGTGAAGAGCAACCAGAACGAGCTCACCGGGGACTTCATCTCCTACGACATGAAGCGCGAGGTGGCCGAGGTCTCGGGCGCTCCCCCCGGCAAGGCGGCGCCGCCCAACTCGCGCGTGAAGGTGATCATCATGCCGCCGAAGAGGCCCGCCGACGGCGCCGAGGACACGCGTGCGCCGCCGGTGAACCTCAAGAGCGACCCGGGAAAGCAATAGTGGCCGTCGTGGCGACCCCCGCAGCCCAGCGCCTCACGCTCGTCACCGAGCCGCACGCCTCGGTGCTGCGCGCCGCGGGCCTGATGAAGCGCTATCGCAAGCGCACCGTGGTTTCGGACGTCTCCCTCACGGTGGAAAGCGGCGAGGTGGTAGGGCTCCTCGGTCCGAACGGCGCGGGCAAGACCACGTGCTTCTACATGATCCTCGGCCTGGTGCCGATCGACGCGGGCAGCGTGACCCTCGACGGCGCGGATCTCACCCACCTGCCGATCTATCGCCGCTCGCGCCTGGGCCTGTCCTACCTGCCGCAGGAAGCCTCGATCTTCCGCAAGCTCTCGGTGGAGCAGAACATCCGCGCGGTGCTGGAGCTGCAGGCG
>JBKJTM010000035.1:0-6463 GCA_046590805.1 Usitatibacter sp. | reverse complement strand
CCGGCGACGATTTCGCCGAGGCGTTCGCCAACTACGTGCACGTGGTGGTGATGGGCAAGCCGTTCGAGATAGCCATCGAAGCGGGCGGCAGGTCGGTGAAGACCTACCGCCCATGCTGGGACGAGCCGCGGTGCGCGCCGAAGCGGCGGATGATCGAGGCGCTGCTGAAGCCTTAGTGCCGCTTCACGCCCTCGGAAATGCTCTGCAGCGTGTCGCCGGTGCGGCTGTCGCGCCCTTCCTTCACCGCGAGGTCGCCCAGCGACAGGATGCCGATGATGTTCTCGTCCTCGTCGATCACCGGCAGGCGGCGGATCTGGTGCTCGCTCATCAGGTCTTCGGCCTGGGCCGTGGTCATGTCGGCTTTCGCGCAGACCACGTCGTCGGAGACGATGTCGTCGATGGTCGCCGAAAAGTCCCCGTCGGCGATGGCGCGGATCACGATGTCGCGGTCGGTCACCATGCCCACCACGCGCCCATCCTCCACGACCGGGACGGCGCCGGCGTCCTCATCACGCATGATGACGGCGGCGTCCTGGATGGTGTCGGACAGCTCGACGGTCTTGGGATTGGGGGTCATCACATCGCGGACGTTCATGGCGCACCTCTTGTTTTCAGGACGAGGTTAGACGCCCCGCCCTACTTCCAGTTCGCGATCTTTCGCGCTTGCCCGGTGAGCTCGAGGATGTGCAGCCCCAGGCTGCCGCGATCGACCGCATAGACATAGCCGCGGTCGTCCACTTCCACGTTATTGGTCAGGGGGTTACCCGCGGGTACGAAATAGCCCACCTCTGCCGGGCGGTAGGGGTCGCGGATGTCCACCACGCGCACGCCGGCGTTGAAGAACGAGATGAAGACCAGGCGCCGGTAGTAGATCGGGGTGAAGCTCTCGTTGGAGGCGTGCGCACCGAAACGGCCCCGCGAGCAGAAATTGCCGCTCGCCTCGGGCACCGTCCAGCCCGCCACGGTCATCGGCCGGTATTCCGCGGTCACGTCGGCCAGCCACACCATCTGGCGCGCCTCGCGGCAGCCCTCGCTCAGCGCCTCGTTCACGATCAGCACGAAGTCGCGCTTCGATCCGGCGCCATCGCGGGCGAACTCGTCCACGTCCAGCCCCAGGATCGGGAAGACGGTGTGGGCTCCCATCGAGGGCGGAAGGTCGAGTCGGCCGACCTGGGGATGGAGGAGGTTCGCCTCCGTGGGTTCGCCTGGGCCGCGCAGGAGCTTCTCCCGATCGACGATCTGCAGCACGCCGCCCGCGTTGGTGCCATAGCCGAAGTAGACGCGATTGGCCCGCACACCTGCCGAGATCGGCCCGTGCAGCCCCGTCGGGACCTCACCGCGGGCTCCGGGCTGCTGCCCCGGCAGGCCGAATTCGCGGATGAGCCGCGGTCGCGCCGGATCCGCAAGGTCGAACACCTGAGTCATGCGATGCGTCCGCCAGCCGGGCGCGCCGGAGACCAGGTACGCGATCCCCGTATCGCACTCCCACCAGTTCTTATGCGTGCCGGAAAGGCCGGCGACCACCGTGGTGACGAGCGAGGGGCGCGCGGGTTGCGTCACATCCCAGATCTCATGCGCGGTATCGCCGCGGGTGCGCAGCAGGTAGACCCTCGACTTGTCCGCCTTCGGCAGCGAGGCGCCGTCGCAGACCCTCGCCATCTGGGCACCGCCGGGCGAAGGGATGTGCGCCACCAACCGCGGCGCGCGCGGGTCGGTCACGTCGAGGATCGAGGTGCCGTTCTCTTCCACGACCCCGGTGAGCGGATTGCGAGCGCGCCCGGCATGGTGGCCGACATAGGCGATCCAGCTCGCGCCCTGTCGCTGGATCACCGGCTGGTAGGCGCTGCGTCCCTCGAGGCCATGGGCGCCCACGAGCGACATGTCGCGCATCTCGTGCGCACTCGCGCTCAGGGAAAGCGCTACCGCGAGTAAGAAGATTCGTTTCATCCGCGCAATATACTGGTCCCTTTTGGAGAATCGCATGGCAGACGGCTCGACCTCGACCTGGCAAGGCGGCACGGAGCACTGGACCCACAAGGGCGAGGTGAAGCTCTTCCTCTGGAACCGCAGGCCCGCGGCCGGCACACTGAAACGCGGCACGATCCTCTTCGTGCACGGTTCCTCGATGGCGTCCCAACCCACCTTCGACCTGCACGTGCCGGGGCGCCCCGACTCCTCCGCGATGCAGTACTTCGCGGGGCTCGGCTACGACACCTGGACGATGGACAACGAGGGATACGGGCGCTCCACCAAGACGCGGCCGCAGAACAACGACATCTCCAACGGCGCCGACGACCTTGCCGTGGGCAGCGAGTACATCCTGAAGCAGGCGGGAGCGAAGTCGCTCCTCGTCTACGGAATTTCCTCCGGCGCTCTCAAGGCCGCCCTCTTCGCCGAACGTCATCCCGAGCGCGTGTCGCGGCTGGCACTCGACGCGTTCGTGTGGACCGGCGAAGGCAGCCCGACGCTCGCCGAGCGCAAGAAGAAGCTCGACCAGTTCAAGGCGATGCACCGCCGTCCTATCGACCGCCCGTTCGTGCACAGCATCTTCGCGCGCGACCACCCGGGCACGGCGGAGGACCGCACCATCGAGGCGTTCGCCGACGCGATCCTCTCGCTGGACGACTCCATGCCCACTGGCACTTACGTGGACATGTGCTCGAAGCTGCCGCTGGTGGACCCCGCGAAGATCCGCGCCGCGACCATCGTGATGCGCGGCGAGTGGGACGGCATCGCGGGCTTCGACGACCTGATCGAGTTCTTCAAGCGCCTGCCCAACGCCGACAAGCAGTTCTCGGTGATGAAGGGCATCTCGCACGCGAGCTTCCAGCAGAAGAACTACTACACCGTCTATCACATCCTGCACGCGTTCTTCTCGCAGCCCGAGCCCGTGTACACCGGGGAGCCACAATGATGAAGCGCACGCAATTCCTGGCCGCGGCGATGCTCGCCCTTGCCGCGCCCTTCGCCGCCGCGCAGGGCTATCCGACCAAGGCGATCAAGATCATCGTGCCCTTCGGGCCGGGAGGGTTCACGGACGTCGCCGCGCGCATCCTGCAGAAGGAGCTCGCGCCCGCCATCGGCCAGCCGGTGATCATCGAGAACAAGCCCGGCGCGGGCTCGACCATCGGCACTTCCGAGGTCTCCAAGGCCCAGCCGGACGGCTACACCCTGGTGATGATCTCCACCGCGCACGTGATCAGCCCGCATCTCTACAAGTCGATTCCCTACGATCCGATCAGGGACTTCACGCCGGTGATGAAGCTCGCCGAAGGACCCTACGTGCTGGTGACGCACCCGAGCCTGCCGGTGAAGAACGTGCGCGAGCTGATCGCGCTCGCCAAGGCGCAGCCGAACACCATCGACTACGCGTCGTCCGGCAACGGCAGCGCGCAGCACCTGGTGGGCGCGCTCTTCGTCACCATGGCGGGCGCGCCGCTCTCCCACGTCCCCTACAAGGGCAGCAGCCAGGCGATGAACGACGTCCTCGGCGGCCAGGTGAAGGTGAGCTTCGTCGGCGTGCCGAATGCGCTGCCCAACCTCACGAGCGGCAAGCTGCGCGCGCTGGCGGTGAGCACCAAGGCGCGCTACGCGGAGCTGCCCGATGTGCCGACGCTCGCCGAGTCGGGCGTCAGGGACTACGACGCGACCATCTGGCTCGGGCTGCTCGCCCCGCCCAACACGCCGCGCGACGTGGTGCAGAAAATCAACGCTACGGTGACGCGCATCCTGTCGCAGTCGGAAGCGAGGAAGCTGATGGCGACAGCGGGCGTCGACGTCGCGACCAGCTCGCCCGAGGAGTTCGGGCGCCTGCTGCAAAGCGAGCTGGATCGCTGGGGGAAGGTGGTGAAGGAGACGGGTGCTACGGTGAACTGACAATTGGGTCCCGGCCTACGCCGGGGCGACGTCTTCCCGGCGTAGGCCGGGACCCGATCTCAGTGGCAGGTCGAGGGCGGCTGCCGGCGCAGCTGGATCTCGCCCTTCTCCAGGCGCTCGACAAAGCGGATGTTCTGCTTCACCGCATCCATGTAGAGGTTCGCGCCGCCGAAGTGGGTGCCGGCGAATTGGTACGCGCCGCCGAGATCCACGTCGAGGCGGTGGGTGGCCGAGGCGAAGAAGTTGGGCGTCTTGCGGAGCAGGTCTTCTCCGGAGGCGAACACCACCTGCTCGCCGTCCTCGGTGCGCTTGCGCGCGATGCCCCCGGCGACGAACTCCGGATAGAGCCGGTCGCGGCATTTCTCGAGGTAGCAACGGTCGGACATCTGCGCGATGATGTCGGCCGATCCCAGCAGGCTGCCGATCAGCTTGTGGATCGGGTCCTTCACGCGGATCGAGGCGACCGGCCGCTCGTAGCCGGTGAAGTGGATGATCTGCCCCGCCGGCTCGATGAGATCCGGCATGCCGATGGTCGGCAGGTACTCGCGCAGGAAGCGCGCGCCGCGCGAGACATGGGTCGAGGTGTATTCGGCGCCGTTCGCGTGCTTGGTGTCGTTCACGCGCCGGATGTAACCCATGTCGTGGTAGAGCGCGCAGACCACGCCGAGCTGGAAGTTGCGCTCGCCGATCGCGGGCGAGCCGTCGCGCGAGCGCTCATAGCCATCGAGGAGGCGCGCCATGGCGAGGGTGACCTCCATCGCGTGCTGCAGGTCGTGATACTGGGTGTCGCAGGCGCCGTACCCGGGGTATTCGCCGCGGTAGAGACGCACCAGGTCGTCGAAGGCCCGCTCGAGCATCGGCGCCTTGGGACGGGAATAGAGGTTGCGGAAGATGCGGGCGACTTCCAGCTTCACGCAAACCGGGTCGGTGGTCATGATCCGGTTGGTGACGTCGAATTCGCTTCTGCGAAAGCTCATGGCGCCGAGACTACCTTCCTGTTTTACAAGGGTTTTATTTTGGGCCACGGCCCCCGGTGATCCGGCATTTGACTCCTTTTGCCCCCCCCTCGCAAGGGGCCGCGCGTCGGGTGCCAAAGACTAGCCAAAGAGTCCAAAACGAGAGTACTGTTTTCTCAAAATCTTAAGAGGGATAAACCGATGGTGGCTGCTACCGTGGAAAGTGCCGAAGAGATCAAGCGGCGCATCGGGGAGTTGAACCTCGAGCACCGCGACCTCGACCGCGCCATCGAGGCCCTCGAGCAGAATCCCCTCCACGACGAGTTGCAGCTGAAGCGGCTGAAGAAGCGAAAGCTGATGCTCAAGGACCAGATCTTCATGCTGCAGCGACAGTTGGTCCCGGATATCCCCGCCTAATCGCCGCCCGGGGCCGCGCCCCGGACCCACGCGTCACAAATCCTTACAGGCCGGCACAGGGGCCGGGCGGGGTGCGCCCGCGCCACCACCTTATAATCCTCGTTTCCCCATCTCCCCGGTAAAGCGATGCGAAGAGCCCTGCTCGGCACGTTGGTCGTGGCCTCCCTCGTGGGGGTCGGCGCCCTTTCGTACTGGGCCGGCACGCGCAGCTCCAGGCCGGCCGCGCCCACGGCGGCTGCGCCGGCGAAGGGCGGACCGCCCCTGGGTGTCGTGGTGGAAGCAACTCGGGTGGTCACGGTGAAGCTGCCCCAGGCCCTCACCGCGGTAGGTAGCCTGCGCTCCGACGAGACGGTGATCCTGCGCCCCGAGATCGCCGGGCGCATCGCGCAGATCCACTTCAAGGAAGGCGAGCGCGTCGCCAAAGGGGCGGTGCTGGTGACGCTCGACGCCTCGGTTCAGCAAGCCGACCTCGACAAGGCGCGCGCCAACCTCACGCTCTCGAAGACCAAGTTCGAGCGCTCGGTGGACTTGCGCAACAAGGGGTTCGTCTCGAGCCAGGCGCAGGAAGAGGCCGAGAACAACCTCAAGGTAGCGCAGGCCGACGCGGAGCTCATGCAGGCGCGCATCTCCAAGGCCACCATCCGTTCGCCGTTCTCGGGGACCATCGGGCTGCGCCTGGTGAGCGTCGGCGACTACGTGAAGGAAGGCCAGGACCTGGTGAACCTGGAGTCGCTCGATCCGCTCAAGGTCGACTTCCGCTTGCCCGAGCTGGCGCTCTCGCAGCTCAGGAACGGCCAGACATTGCAGGTGGCGCTCGACGCGATCCCGGACCAGGCCTACGACGGGCACGTGTACGCGATCAACCCGCTCATCGACGCCAACGGCCGGGCCGTCGTGATCCGCGCGCAGGTGGCGAACCGCGACGGCAAGCTCCGGCCGGGCATGTTCGCGCGCGTTCGCCTCTTCACCAGCCAGGCGCGCGACTCGGCGCTAGTCCCCGAGGAGTCGCTCTTCAACGTGGGTGACGACAAGTACGTCTACAAGGTGGTCGACGGCAAGGCCATTCGGCAGAAGGTCGAGATCGGCCAGCGCCGCGACGGCAAGGTCGAGATCGTTTCGGGAGTGGCGTCCGCCGACGTGGTCGTGACCGCCGGGCACCTCAAGATCCGCGACGGCGCGGCCGTGCGGGTCGCCGAGCAGCCGGCGGCGGCGCC
>JBKJTM010000480.1:0-3351 GCA_046590805.1 Usitatibacter sp. | reverse complement strand
GTCTTGGCGGTGATCTGCTTGATGCCCCCGCCGGAGCCGATCGACTGGTAGTTCATGCCGGCGCCGGTGGCCTTCTTGTACGCGTCGGCCCACTTGGCATAGATGGGGTACGGAAAGGTGGCGCCTGCGCCGGTGATATCCACGGCGAGGACGGGCATGGCGAATGCGGTGGCGGCCGCCGCGAGGGGCGCCAGGAGCGGTGCGAATCTCATGGGTTCTTCCTTGCTTTCGATGGACTCATCGCACTCTACGGAGAGGGTGTGACGGTTCGATGACAGGGGCGACCTGGACCGAAAAGCGGCGCTGCTTCGGGATAGAGCGCGACCAGCACCGAGCGAGCAGCGTCCGCGACTTCGTGCTCCAGCGCCGCGACGATCTCCACGCTCCCCCACCCCTCGTCGGCCATGCGCCACGCCCCCTCGAGTGCCGCTTGCCGCGCGCGCACTTCGCGGTCGACGATCGGCAGCCAGTGCGGCGGCGCCTCACCCTCCACCCAATCGCCGCGGCCACGCCCGTAATGCGCCACCGCGAGGTAGCGAAGCAGCGACGCGCGTGCATGCTGCAGGAAGAAGTCGCCGCTCCAGCGCACGCGCCCGTCTTCCTGTCCCTGCACCAGGTTGTAGGCACGAGCGGCCCCGCCGGCGCCGAGCGCGCCGAGGAGCGCCCCGATGACCATCCCCGCACCGAGCGAGAGTCCGCCCATGGAGAGATCCGCGGCGAGCCCACCTGCCGCTCCGGTCAGGAGGCCCCCCACGAGACCGGTGCTCGCGACGTCGGCCGGCATCGCGACCTCGAACTGGCCAGCGGTCCGCGCCAGAATCTGCTGCCGCGCGCGGCCGGCGAGCCCGTGCAGCGCGATGAGCTCGTCGGTTTCAATCCGCACGCGCTGGTCGAGGCGGCGCAGAAGCGTTCCCATCGCGCCCTCGACCGCGGGATCCGCGCCCGCCTTGCCGTCGCGCGCGCGCGCGATCCACCCTTTCACGCGCTGCGCCAGCGCCGTGGCGTCAAGCTTCTCGGGAACCGATTCGCGATCGGCGGCGGTTTCGGCCAGGCGCTGCGCGATCGTGCGCATGGAGGCGCGGAATGTTTCCATGTTGCGCTCGCGCCAGGCGGTGCGAAGGCGCTCCATCTCCGGGCGCGAGGCTTCCGGCAGCAGGTCGCGCGCGGCACGCAGCAGTCGATCCTCCTGCACCCAGCAGCGCGCGAAGGCATCGAGCGTGATGATCCCGCTCTGCCGCACGTGCTTCGCCAGGTGCCGGGCCCAGCGCGCCTCGTCTGCAGCCTCGGCCTCGCGCGCGCGCGGCGGACCGGCCTGGTTCAGCAGCAGCAGAACCGGCTTGCCCACCCATTCGAGGATCTGCAGCTCGGCATCGACGTAGGCGACCGACGACGAATCCTCGGCGGCGTTCACGAGGTAGAGCACCACGTCGGCTGCGTCGCGCACGCTGCGGATCGCCTGCTGGCTGCAGAAGAACGGGCGATCGACGAGTCGGTCCCAGACCTGCGTCTGCAACCACCCGATCGGGTTGCCGCTGTTGCGCAGGCGCTTCAGGAGCCGCGCGCTGTCGCCGAAGCCCGGGGTGTCCCAGAGATAGAGCGCCTCGCCGTCGGGCGTATCGATGAGCGTGTGGCGCTCGGCCGCCTCGGTCACGTGCGGGCGGTCGGCCACCTCGCCGATGTCGCGCTTCAAGAGCGTGCGCACCAGCGTGGTCTTGCCGACGTTGGTGTGCGCCGCGACGGTGAGGTGGATGCTCACGGCGCGAGGGAAACGAACCGCGGCTCGAGGCCGTGGGCGGCGACGAAGCGCCGCCATTGCTCGCGCCGCTCCGCGATCCGCTCGGGCGCGGCCGACATGCGCTCGGCATACGGCGCCTCGTCGATCACCACCATCACGCGGGCGCCCGGGCGGGTCGCGGCGAGCCGGTCGCGCGCGCCGCGCAGCACCATGCCGTGGTTCTCGTCCTCGGGCGTGGCGGCGAGGCTGAAGGGAAGCACCACGATGTCCGCGGTGTCGGCGCCGCGCGCGCCGAAGGTCTCGAGGTATTGGTCCTCCTCGCCGTACGGGATCGCGTCGCGGGCCTCCACCGTGACGGGGCCGCCCGCTGCCCCCGGAATCCACGCGATCAGTCGGGCGAGGGCCTGCGGCGAGAGCTCGCTCGCGTACGGCATTACCACGGCGCGCGCCCGCGCAACGGCGCCTTCGACCGAGGCGAACGCGGCGCGGAAGTACGCCGGCAGGGTCGCCGGCAGCGGGGCTCGCAACGCGAGGCGGATCGCGCGGGCCGTCGCCACTGACGAAAGTGCGAGCCTCGGCAGCACCACGTAGATGAGAGCGGTCGCCGCCATGAGATGAATCCAGCGCGCCGCGGACTCTCCTCCCGCGGCACCTCGCCAGCGCGCCGCCTCGAGCCTCGCCACGTCGGGCACCGCGATGCCCGTGAGCCACGACGCGGGCGCGTAGAGCGCGACCAGGAGGGCGCGCACGTCCGAAGCATCGAGGAACGTGCTCTCCCAGCCGGCGCGGTAGTCGAACGCGATGCCGCGGAGGTACAGCCCTGCGATGAGGCCCACGCCCACCGCCGCCGCGGCGAGGTGCAGGCCACGTGCCGTGCGTGCGAGGAGGAGGGGTTTCGTCGCCGAGTACCACTCCCTTACGAAAGCCTGCAAGGCCTCGGCGAGCGGCGCGTTGAAAGTACGCGAGCGCGCGACCATTCGCGCGGCGAAGCCTGAGCTGGTGGCGGCCAGCCAGGATCGCATCGGTCCGACACCGCCCTGCTTGCCGCGCACCGCGAGAACCAGCAGCACCGCGTACCAGGCGAGATTCCATCCGACCACGAGCAGCAGAAGGCACGAGGCCACGAGCACATTGATGCGCTGCGAGCCGTCGAGCAGCGACAGGCCGCCCCCGGTCGCGAGCCCGGCCAGAATCAGCGTCGCAGTGAGCGCGGTGGAGGGCCCGAGCATCGCCATCACCTGTGAGACGAAGGGATGCCGGGCGACGATGCGTGCCATGAGCGCCTGTGCCCGCGCGAGCAGCAGCAACTCCTCGTCCCTGGCGCCCCCGCGCATCGCCTCGCGTCCCGCCGCGGCTCGATCGGCGGGCGGCAGTAGCGTACCGTCGCGGTCCGTTTCCTCGACGGCCTTCACCAGCAAAATGTTCCGCAGGTCGTGCTCGCGCATTCCTCGATTCTGCCTGACCCAACGACTCTCTCCCCAACCCTCTCCCAGGGCAGAGGGAGCACGGCCGGGGTGAGATCTCGTTGTAAGCTTTCGGGATGGACCCCTCCATTCCGAAGGTCGTCGGCGACCCGCACGATCCCGACATCGACCCGCTCGAGACGCGCGAGTGGA
>JBKJTM010000464.1:0-9577 GCA_046590805.1 Usitatibacter sp. | reverse complement strand
GGGCAGCGCCTTGTCGCGCATCTCCGAGAGGATGTAGTTGCAGGTTCCGTTGATGATCCCGGCGATCCACTCGATGCGGTTGGCGGTGAGGCCCTCGCGGATCGCCTTGATGATCGGGATGCCGCCGGCGACGGACGCCTCGAAGGCCACCATCACGCCCTTCGAATGGGCGCGCGCGAAGATCTCGGTGCCGTGCTTCGCGAGCAGCGCCTTGTTGGCGGTGACCACGTGCTTGCCGCTGTCGATCGCCTTCAGCACCAGCTCGCGCGCCGCGGTGTCGCCGCCGATCAGCTCGACCACGATGTCGATGTCGGGATGGTCGACGATCGTGCCGGCGGTGGGCACGATCTCGATGCCTTCGAGCGAGACCTTGCGCTCCTTCGTGAGGTCGCGCGCGCTCGCCATGCGGATCACGATATCGCGCCCCGCGCGGCGCGAGATCTCCTCGCGGTTGCGGCGCAGCACCTCGATCGTGCCGCTGCCGACCGTGCCGAGGCCAAGGAGGCCTACTTGAATCGGTTTCACGGGAAAATTGACTCCGACACCATTTATTCGAGCTTCTTGCTGAAGTGGAACGCGGTGATCGGCATCTGTTCGCGGAAGTAGAACTTGTGCGCCTGCTGGCGTTGGGTGCCGGAGTCGAGGGCGAGCATGTCGCACTGCCGCTCCCGGCCCACCTTCTCCATGTAAGCGATCAGCGCGCGACCCACCCCGGTGGAGCGCTGCTTCTCATCGGTCACCAGGTCGTCGCAGTAGAGCTCGCGCCCGGTAAAGGTCTTCTCGAGGATGCGGAACACGGCGATCCCCGCGACCCGGCCGCCGACGATCGCGACCGCCATCTCGGCGCCGCTGCCGAAGACTTCCTTCATGCGGGCCACGTACCCTTCGGGAAGATGCGGGCGAAGTTGGCGGTGCACGCTCTCCGCCGCCACCAGCATGTCCGCGTTGATCACGGCGCCCTCGGCATCCGTGATGAGCACCACGTTGACGGTCACTTGATGCCGTCCTTGCGAAACATCTCCTTCACGCCGCGGATCGCCTGGCGTGAACGGCTCTCGTTCTCGATCAGGGCGATGCGCACGTGGTCGTCGCCGTAGTCGCCGAAGCCGATGCCGGGAGAGACCGCGACCTTCGCCTCCCGCAGCAGCTTCTTGGCGAACTCGATCGAGCCCATGGCCCGGTACTGCTCGGGGATCTGGGCCCAGACGTACATCGAGGCCTTGGGCTTCTCCACCATCCAGCCGGCGTCGTGCAGGCCGCGCACCATCACGTCGCGGCGCCTTTCGTACTTGGCGCGGATCTCCTCGACGCAGTCCTGGGGGCCCTCCAGCGCGCAGACCGCGGCCACCTGCAGCGGCGTGAACGTGCCGTAGTCGTGGTAGCTCTTGATGCGCGCGAGCGCGTTCACCAGCTCGGAGTTGCCCACCATGAAGCCGATCCGCCAGCCCGCCATGTTGTAGCTCTTCGACATGGTGAAGAACTCGACCGCGACGTCGCGCGCGCCGGGCACCTGCATGATCGAGGGCGCCTTCCAGCCGTCGAAGGTGATGTCGGCATAGGCGAGGTCATGCACCACGAGGATGTTGTACTGCTTGGCGAGCGCGATCACCCGCTCGAAGAAGTCGAGCTCGACGCACTTGGCGGTCGGGTTGGACGGGAAGCCGATGATCATCATCTTCGGCTTCGGGATCAGCTCCCTGATGGCGCGTTCGGTCTCCTCGAAGAAATCCACGCCCGGCGTCATGCGCACCGAGCGGATGTCGGCGCCGGCGATGATCGCGCCGTAGATGTGGATCGGATAGCTCGGGTTCGGCACCAGCACGGTGTCGCCGCGGTCGAGGGTCGCGAGCATCAGGTGCGCGAGACCCTCCTTGGAGCCGATGGTGACGATCGCCTCGCGGTCCATGTCGAAGTCCACGTCCCAGCGGCGCTTGTACCACTGGCAGATCGCGCGGCGCAGCCGCGGGATGCCCTTCGAGACCGAGTAGCCGTGGGTATCCTCGCGCTGCGCGACTTCCACCAGCTTGTCGACGATGTGCCGCGGGGTGGGGCCGTCGGGATTGCCCATCGAGAGGTCGATGATGTCCTCGCCGGCGCGGCGAGCCGCCATCTTCAGCTCGTTGGTGATGTTGAATACGTAGGGCGGCAGGCGCTTGATGCGCGAGAATTCCGGGACCATGGGCTTGGGGGCGTCGTTCAGATTCATGTCTCTTTCGTCACCCCGGACGCGCTGCGGCTGAGCCTGCCCCGGCGATCTTTAGGCCGGGGGTCCGGGACGTATTAATGCTGCGGTGCAAAAGAATATGATTCTATCAGGCTAAACAGGAGCTTACGGCGTTGAAGTTCCACCTCGAAGACGCAGGGGGCAAGAATACCTTCACGGGCTACGGCGAGGGCTACGTGGAGGTGAACCGTGCGCGCCACGCCGCGAGCCTGGTGGTGACCGGCGACCGGCTGGTGACCGACTGGCCCGCCACGGCGGTCACGTCCCTCGCGCCCGATCACATGGCCGCCATCGTGGAGCTGAAGCCCGAGATCGTGCTGATCGGCACCGGGGCCAGGCTCACCTTCCCCGACCGCGCGTTGCTCGCGCCGCTCTACAGGGCGGGGATCGGCGTCGAGATCATGGACACCCCGGCCGCCTGCCGCACCTACAACATCCTGCTGGGCGAGGGCCGCGGCGTGCTCGCGGCGGTGATCGTGGAGCCGAAGGAGGCGACATGATCGAGCTGGCGCTGCTGTTGTTCGGATTGGGCTCGACGCAGTTCACGGTGACGCTGCGCGATGCCGCGAGCGGGCAGCCGGTCGACGGTGCGTTCGTGGTGGCGCGCGAGTTCGCGACCGTGGGAAAACTCCATGGCTCGACCACCTACTGCACCCGCGCGGACGTGGCGCATCCCGCGGGTCCGAGGGTCGCCATGCAGCTGCCCCACGCGGGAATCAACAGCTTCAGCGGTGCACGCGCCATCGAGGCGTTCGCATACCGGCCCGGTTACTGCGTCGCCCGCAACGCGGACGGAGCCGCGACCTCGCGCGCACTCTACGGGCCGGGCTTCAGCAGCGAGCGACCGAAGGGTCTCGACCCATCGGTGGAGACGCGGCTGGAGCTGCGGCGCTCGACGCAGACCCCCGTGGACCGGCTCCTCTACCTGGACCAGATGGTGCGCACGCTCGCGTGCGGAGATCCGCGCTGGAGCGATCGCGGCCGCGAAGGAATCGAACGCCTTTCGAACGCGACGATCGCCGAGGCGCAAGGGCTCGCCCGCAGCCGCTACGAAAAATCGCTGGCGGAGAACATGAAGGCCACACTGGTGTCGATGCGCGAGATGAAACCCGCCCTGGGTGGGACTCCCGCGACTGCGGCCATGAGCCGTGCCACCCCCTTCCCGCGAGATTTCATCGTCGGCGACCCGGACCTGGCCGTCTCGTGGGACGGAGGCAAGGACATGGTGATCGTGGCCATGCCGAGGCCGGCGCCGCAAACCCGCATCCTGGTAGCGCCATCCGGCTCCCAGCCCGGCCAGGCGGCGGGCGTGGTCGGGGCCATCGACTCGGGCCTGGTGATGCAGCCGGGCGGGGGTATGACCGCGCCACGACCCGGACCCGCAATCCGTTGCCGCAACGGCGCGCCCTCGGCGTGCGACCTGAACGAACGCGATGCGCAAGGGGCCCCCGCGTTGCAGGGCTTCGTCGCCGCGCTTAAAGTCGCGGAGGTGAAGTTGCTGCTCGAGGCCGGCGCGGATCCCTCGGTCGTGGCGAAGCCGTCGAACGTCGCGCCGATCGATGCCCTCTTCGAGCGCATGACGCGCACGCACTCGGACTCAAACGAGGCCGAGAGCGCCACCCGCATCCTCGAGATGCTGGCGGCGGACCCGCGCGTGACGCTGCGCCGGAAGCTGAGGGACGACTTCGCGACCGACCCCGCCACCTGGAACGCCGTCCAGCATTCGCCGGGACGAAAGCTCCTTGCCTTGTCCCGGGCGCGGATGCTGGCGCTGCCGGTGCGCGATGAGACGCCGGCTTGCCCGCCGCTGGGATACACGCACGAGTACGGGCCGCCGCTCAGGCTGCGCTATCCCTGAGCGTAGAATTCTTCGCATGAAACGACTCGCCATTCTCATCCTTGCCGCGGCTTCCGGAGCCTCCGCCACGGCCGCGCCCTGCCCCGCCCTGCTCTCGATCAAGGTGACCAGCATGCTCGGCGAATCGGAAAACCTCTGCGAGCACGCCGGCAAGGTGCTGCTGGTGGTGAACACCGCGAGCTTTTGCGGCTACACGCCCCAGTACAAGGGCCTGCAGGCGCTGCACGAGCGCTTCAAGTCGAAGGGACTTGTGATCGTCGGCTTTCCCTCGAACGATTTCGGCAAGCAGGAGCCGGGGAGCAACAAGGAGATCGCGGACTTCTGCGATCGCACCTACGCGGTCAAGTTCGAGGTGTTCGGCAAGACGTCGGTCGCACCAGGTGCATCGCCGCTGTACGACGCGCTCGCGGCGAGCACGCGCCAGCGGCCGCAATGGAATTTCCACAAGTACCTGGTGGCGCGCGACGGCAAGAGCGTGGCGAGCTTCGCCTCGGATGTGGACCCCGAGTCGCCGACGTTCGTGGCGAAAGTGGAAGAGCTGCTGCGCGCGAAGTAAGGCCGAGATCAGCGCGAGGCTGCTAGTGCTAGTTCCCGACGCGGAACACCTCGACGAGCCCCGTGCCCGCCGTACCACCGACGCCGCTCAGGATGGCGGTGTATGCCCCAGGCTGCAGCGTCATCATGATCGCCGCTTCTTGCGCAATCGATGGCGCGAATCCACTGGCCGAGATCGCCGGCGCGTTGGGGCCGTCCTGCCAGTTGTCGTTGACCGCGATGGTGACCTGGTCCAACGACCGGACCAGCTGCAGCATCGGGTTGGCGAGCGTATCGGGAACGCCGAGCGGAGCCATCGAAGGACCGCGGCCGCGCACCACCACCGTCTGCGGCCCGTTGCCCTGGATGATGAAGCCGGCGATCATCACGTCGTTTCCGGGGCCGACCCGGCCTCGTGTTGAAACATTGATCAGCGGCTGTTCGGCTCCATCCACTTCGAAGATTTCGATAAGACCGATGCCTGGCGTGGAACGCGGCGTTACGATCGCCGTGTAGGCTCCAGGGGCCAAGGTCATCAGCATCGCCGCCTCACCTGAGCTGGAAACGCCGAAGCCGAGACCCTCGATCGCTTCCCAGTTTCGAACTGTCAAGCTGTTACTGTCGTTCGGAAAGAGCGTGGGCTGGTTGATGTCCTCGTTGAACGCGATCACAGCCTGATCCGACGAACGCACCAGCTTCAGGGTCGGATCGGGCAGCGCCGGCGTCACGCCCATGGCACCGAGCGAAAGCCCGCGAGCGCGAAGGACAACCTTCTTGTTCGCAGTGCCCCCGATGATGAAGCCTCCGATGAGGGCGTCGTTGCCGGAGAAGACCCACCCGCGCGTGGACAAGTTCACGAGTCGCGGGACGTTCGAGGCGAACCGGGCGGTGACGGTCTTGTCGGCATCCATCGTGACCGTGCAGGCGGAGGTTCCCGAGCAGGCGCCGCTCCATCCCTCGAACGTCGCGCCTGCAGAGGCGACGGGGGTGAGGCTCACAACGGACGAGGTGGCGAAGTTTCCCGCGCACGTTGCGCCGCAACTGATGCCGGCTGGAAACGAGGCGATCGTTCCCGTCCCGCCTCCCGCCACGTAAACGACAAGAGGCCGCGTCCCCGAAGCGAAGACGACCTGGATGCTTGCGGACACACTCGCCGGCGCGTAGACCGAATCGCCCGCCACGGAAGCGATGACCTGGCAGGCGCTGTTGAGGAGCCCGCGGAGAAATTGGTCGGTGATCGAGCAGGCGTTCGGGCCGCCGGGCGTCTCGCCCACCGAAAGCGTGACCGGGCGACCCGAGGTGGACGTAGCTACGAGGTGCACGATCCCTCCCACGGCAAGCGTTGCGGGAGCGATGAAATCGATCCGCTGCACGAGGCGGCGATCGGCGATCTGGAAGGAAATAGTCGCCTGGGGCGCGGGGTCGTAATAGAGGCTGCCGGCCTGGTCAGCAGCGATTGTGCAGGTTCCCCCCGCCACGCCGGTGACGGTGTAGCCACCCACCGAGCAGGTTCCCGGCGTGAGGCTGCTGAGTATCACCGGATTGCCGGAGCCTCCCCCGCTGCTCACATTGACCGTCGCCGAGGTGCCGATGGAAATGTCCGGCGACGGCGGATAGAACACGACCGTTTGCGGGTTCGTTCCCTCCATCGCGGCAGTCGGGACGCTGCCATAGTCCGCACCCCAACATTTCACATGGCCGTCCGTGAGCAAGGCGCAAGTGAACTTGCCCGCGGCGGACACGGATGCCACTCCGGACGTGAGACCCACGACATCAACCGCGGGCGCGACGTTCGCATATGACGAGCTCCCGCACGCCACACTCGCCCCGTCGCCCACCATGCCGCAATAGTTGTCGCCCCAGCATTTAACGCCGCCGCCCGAAGTCAGGACGCACGCATGCATGAGCGGGGTGAAGGCCCCGGGCGCCCTGAACGTCGCCCCCCCCAGCGTTATCGCCGATGCGTTCGTGCCGGCGCCGGGCACGTCGGACGGCGTGGACCCAGCCTTCGAGCCCCAGCATTTCACGGTGCCAGCCACGGTGGCGCAGGTGTAGGCCTCTGGATTGAAGCCGATGTCAAAACCATCGGCCGCCGTCGCGATGGAGGTCACTCCAGCGGAGAGACCCACAACGTCCACGGGAACGGTGCGCGATGTGCTCGAGCCATCGCCCAGCTGGCCGCCCACGTTCGACCCCCAGCACTTCAGGCCCCCGCCGCCAGTGATGGCGCATGTATGGCTGCCAGACGCGGAGATTCTCACTACTCCGATCCGTCCCGACACCGGCATGGGGGTCAGGCGGTTAATAGTGGTTCCATCACCCAGCTGTCCGTAATAGTTCGCGCCCCAGCACGCCATCGCGCCGCCGGCCGAGATGGCGCAGGTGTGAGCCTGGCCCCCGGTGATGGCTACGGCTGGCCACGGCAAGCCCTGGACGTCCACCGGCTCGAAGCGTCGGGTCGTGGTTCCGTCGCCCAACTGGCCGCTCACGTTGGCGCCCCAGCATTTCACTCCGCCCCCAGTGACGATGGCGCAGGTGTGGGCACCGTCCGCCGCCGCGATCGCGAAGACACCGCTGGTCAGGCCGACCACGTCGCTCGCCGCCGCCCGTGCGCCTGTCGGGCCTCCCCCGAGCTGGCCTTCGAAGTTGGAGCCCCAGCACTTCGCGCCGCCGCTAGTCGTGACGACGCATGCGTGGCCGCCGCGCGCACTCAGCTGCACGGCGTTGGCGAGGTCCGTCTGCGATGCGCGTGTCGCGCCAGCAATGCCTACCGCCAGCGCTGCCAAGATGAAGGAAATTCTCATCCTTCGAATGAAATTTCCCCTGAGGCCCCTCATGCCAGCCCGCGCAGCTCCCGCAACAGCACCGACAGCACCGCGAGGTCCATCGTCCCGCCGCGCTTCAGCTCCTCGGTCATCGCCTTCAACCGCGCGATCGCCGAGGCATAGCGTTCCCGCCACGCCGCGAGCATCTGCGCCGGATCCTGCGAGTCCGACATCTTCGCCACCGTCGCGGTGAGCGCGCGCTGCTGGCTGGAGAGGTCGTCGCGCAGCGCGTTCCTCGCGAGCGCCTGCCACGAGGTATCCGTCGGCAATTGCGTGATGCGGTCGGAAAACCAGCGCAGCTCGAGCTCGCCCACCAGCGCGAAGTAGAGCGCCGCGAGCGATTCCACGCTCTTCTTCTGCTCCACCGCCACCTCGGTCACGTCGAGCGAGGCGTAAAGCGCGCCCAGGCTCGCGACGCGAGCGGCCAGCTCCTGCGGAACGCCCTCCTTCGCGAGCTTCGCGACCGAGTCGTTGAACGCGAGCCGGTCGCCCTCGGAAAGGATCGCCGGGATGCGGCCCTGGAGAGCCTCGACGCCGGGGCGGAAGATCTCGAGCACCTGCGCCACCGGCATGCGCTCGCGCCGGCGGCGCAGGAACCACAGCGTCGCGCGCACCACCAGGCGTCCCACCTCGATCAGCATGTCGTTCTGCACCTGCGCCGGCACCTTGTTGTCGAGCGAGTCGACCTCGCCCCACAGCGCATCGAGCGCGAAGATGTCGCGCACCAGGATGAAGGCACGGATCACTTCCTCGGGCGCGGCGCCGGTCTCCTCGACCATGCGGTGCACGAAGGTGCTGCCGGTGCGGTTGATCATGGTGTTCACCAGCACCGTGCCGATGATCTCGCGCTTCAGCGGGTGGCGGCCCATCGCCTGCGAATAGCGGCTGCGCAGCAGCGTCGGGAAGTACGCCACCAGCAGCGAGTGCACGTAGGCGTCGTCGAGCAGCGTGCCCGCGAGGAGCTCCTCGAAGAGCGTCATCTTGGAGTACGCGAGCAGCACCGCGCGCTCCGGCGCGGTGAGCCCCTGCTTGGCGAGGCGGCGATCGGCGATCTCCTCTTCGCCCGGAAGGTGCTCCACTGCGCGGTTCAGCTTGCCGGCCTTCTCCAGCGCGCGCATGAACGCGGCCTGCGCGTCGAGGAGCTTTTCCCCGCGCACGCCCGAGGCCGAGAGCGACTGCGTCTGGTAGTAGTTGTCCGCCAGCACCAGCTCGCCCACCTCGCCGGTCATCTCGGCCAGCACCTTGTCGCGCTGCTTCCCGGTCAGCTCGCCGTCGGCCTGCACGAGCCCCAGGAGGATCTTGATGTTCACCTCGTGGTCGGAACAGTCGACGCCTGCGGAATTGTCGATGGCGTCGGTGTAGATGCGCCCGCCGTTCTGCGCAAACTCCACGCGCCCCAGCTGCGTGAAGCCGAGGTTGCCGCCCTCGGCCACCACCTTGCAGCGCAGGTCCGCCCCGTTCACGCGGATCGCGTCGTTGGCGCGGTCGCCCACCTCGGCGCTCGACTGTCGAGCCGCCTTCACGTAGGTGCCGATGCCGCCGTTGTAGAGCAGGTCCACTGGCGCCTTGAGGATCGCGCGCAACAGGTCAGGGGGAGCGATCTCGCCCGGGTCGATGCCGATGGCCGCCGCCGCCTCGGGCGAAACCGCGATCGCCTTGGCGCTCCTCGGGAAGACGCCGCCGCCTTTCGAGATGAGCTTCTTGTCGTAGTCGTCCCACGACGAGCGCGGCAGGCTGAACAGGCGCTCGCGCTCCACGAAGCTCGCCTGGAGGTCGGGCGCCGGGTCGAGGAATACATGGCGGTGGTCGAAGGCCGCCACCAGCTTGATGTGGCGCGACAGCAGCATGCCGTTGCCGAACACGTCGCCCGACATGTCGCCGATGCCGGCCACGGTGAAGTCCGTCGTCTGGGTGTCCACCCCCATCTCGCGGAAGTGGCGTTTGACGCTCTCCCACGCGCCCTTGGCGGTGATGCCCATCTTCTTGTGGTCGTAGCCGACGCTGCCGCCGGAGGCAAAGGCGTCCCCGAGCCAGAAGCCGTACTCGGCTGCCACCGCGTTGGCGATGTCGGAGAACGACGCCGTGCCCTTGTCCGCGGCGACCACCAGGTACGGGTCGTCGGGGTCGTGGCGCACG
>JBKJTM010000437.1:0-5271 GCA_046590805.1 Usitatibacter sp. | reverse complement strand
TAGAGCGTGCCTTGCGGGCCGCGCAGCGTCTCGACGCGCTTGAGGTCGAACAGGTCGAGGTCCGGAGTGAAGAGCGACATCGAGATTGCCGTTTCGTCGAGGTAAACCCCAACTTGTTCCTTGACGCCGGGCTGGTCGCGGACGATCTGCCCCGAGGACACGCCGCGGATCGCCACCTGGCTCTGCCCCGGTCCGAGGTTCTGGATAACGAGGCCGGCGACGTTGCGCGACAGGTCCTCGAGCGTCACCGCGCCGGATCGCTGGATGTCCTCCTCGGTCTGCGCGTTAATGGAGAACGGGACATCCACGAGGGAGGTCTCGCGTTTGGTCGCGGTGACGACGATGCGATCGAGCTTTTCAGCCTCTGCCCTGGGGGGCGGCTGCGTTTGCTGGGCAGCGGCAATACCCGCCGCGCCTATCGCCAAACTGGAAGGGAAAGCCAGCAGTACCGCCTTTGTCATCGGACGCAGTTTCATGATCGCCGTGTCTCCTGGTAGTTTTTGGATTGTTTCAGCGCGCGAGCGCAATCCTACTACTTGAGAAGCCTCCCGGCGACGGTCGAAACCGAATCGGTCGTCCTGAGGGCGACTCGTGCCTCGCCGCTCTACTCGCGCTCTTGGTCATGCAGGGATGCGCCAACATTGCGCGGTTTGAATCTCTGCTTCTGCGCCCTGAGCATCGCATCGTGACGGGAATGAGCGAGTTGGACGTGCAGGAAACCCTCGCGGCGTTCGCGAGCGCATCGGAGCCCGTGGAAGTTCACTTTCGGTGGCGGCCGCAACTCTCCGACCCGTCGGACGAACTGGTACTTGAAGCTGCAGTCAACGGACGCGCCGAAGCACTGGTGACCCACAGTCTGCGCGACTTCGCCGGGGCGCAAGCGCAGTTCGAACTGCGAGTGATCACCCCGCAGCATTGTCTGAAGGAGATGAAATCATGAGCAAATCGTCCTATCCCCTCAAAATGCCACAGTCGGTCAAGTTGGCGGCGGCACGCCTTGCCAAGGCCGATGGAGTTTCACTGAACCAATTCATCTCCGTGGCCGTCGCCGAGAAGGTGGGGGCCATCGAAACTGCATCGGAATTTCTCAAGCGTCGCGCTGCCAAGGCGAAGCCCGCCGACCTGATGAAATTCCTTCGCGGCGCACCCAATGTGGCTCCCGCGAAGGGGGATGAGCGCTAGCCGTCGCGGTGTTGCTGACGGTACCCGGCCCAGCCCCTCCGGAGGGTGTTTCCGGGCGGTGATCCACCCGGATTACCGAAACAACTCAAGGTATATTTTACAGGTAATTGATTAATAAGGAATTTATGGTTGCTCCTGTAATGGCACAACGACGCCAACCTGATCTAAAATGCTCCTTCCCCGTAGGCACTCACGAAGGCGGTTGTCGCCATGACCCGAAGCAAGCTGTCAGCGGTATTGAGCCTCCTGGCGCTGGTTGTTGGCGCCGGCCCGGCCGCGGCCGATATTTTCAGCTTCCGCGACGAGCGTGGCGTGGTGCATTTCACCAACATGCCCAACGGCGACAAGCGCTTCAAGATGATCCGCAAGGAAGAGACCGCCCCCCGCAGCGGTGCCGGTGCCCTCGGCGCGGCGCGCGTGGCGCAGCTTTTCATGCCCGCCCAGGCGGACATCCTTCGCTTCTCCCCGCTGATCGAGAGCGCCTCCAGGACGCACGGCGTCGATTCGGCCCTGGTGCATGCCGTCATCACCGCCGAGTCCGGCTACAACCCGGGCGCGACCTCGAAGGCCGGAGCTAGGGGCCTGATGCAGCTCATGCCCGGCACCGCCGCGCGCTACGGCGTGCGCAACATCGTCGACCCTCAGGAGAACATCAACGGAGGCGTGCGCTACCTGCGCGACCTGATCACGATGTTCAACGGCAACCTCGAGCTTGCCGTCGCCGCGTACAACGCCGGCGAGAACGCGGTCATCCGCCACGGCAATCGCGTCCCGCCGTATGCCGAGACCGTGCACTACGTCCCGAAGGTCCTCGGGTTCTACCGCAAGTTCCAGTCCCGCCAGGGCTAGCCGCATACCGAACAATTGGGCACAGGCCCTGGTCGCGAGACCGGGGTCTGTGCCCGAAGTCTTTGTGGAGCTCGAAAGGCCTCGGCGGCGCCCCGCCTCGATCCTAGTCGGCCGCCGCCGGCTGGCCCGCGGCGCTCTTCGCCCGATCCGCGACGAGACGATCCTCGAAGGTGCGGTGGCGGGCGGCCAGCAGCGAGTACGCGGTGGGTATCACGAAAAGGGTGAAGAGCGTTCCGATCAGCATGCCGCCCACGATCACCCAGCCGATCTGCTTGCGCGACTCGGCGCCCGCGCCGACGGCGAGGGCGAGCGGCAGCGCTCCCAGCACCATGGCGCCGGTAGTCATCAGGATCGGGCGCAGGCGCAGCACCGCGGCCTCGACCACCGCGTCGTGGATCGTCATGCCTCTTTCCTGCAGCTGGTTCGAGAACTCGACGATCAGGATTCCGTGCTTGGTGATCAGGCCCAGCAGCGTCACCACGCCGATCTGGCTGAACGTGTTCCAGGTGCCGCCGGACAGGTGCAGCGCCGCGAAGGCGCCCGTCATCGACAGCGGCACCGACAGCATGATGATGAACGGGTCGCGGAAGCTCTCGAACTGCGCCGCGAGGACGAGGTAGATGAAAACCAGGGCGAGCCCGAGGACCAACGCGAGGCTGCCCGCGGAATCGCGGTACTCGCGCGACTGTCCCGAAAGGTCCGACACCGCCTCGGGCAGAACGCGCTTGGCGGTGGCCTGCATGTAGTCGACCGCCTGCCCGAGGGTGTAGCCCGGCGCCAGGCCGGCGCTCACCGTGGCCGAGCGCAGCTTCTGGAAGTGGTTGAGATTCTTCGGTGCCACGCCCTCGCTCACCACGAGCACGTTCGCGAGCTGGATCATCTCGCCGTTGCGGCCGCGCACGTAGATGTCGGTGATGTCGCGCGGGTTGGTGCGGTCGGCGTCGGCCACCTGGACCAGCACGTCGTACTGCTCGCCGTCGCGCTTGAAGCGAGTCACCACGCGCCCACCCAGCAGGGTTTCGAGCGTGCGGCCGACGGTATCCACCGGCACGCCCATGTCGGCCAGCTTCTCGCGGTTCACGCCCACGCGGAACTCCGGCTGGTTGAGGCGCAGGTCGGTGTCGACATTCACGAGGTTGGGGTTCTTGCGCGCCTCGTCCATCAGCCGTTCGACCATGCGCTGCAGCTCGGGGTAGGGCGCCTGGGTCATCACGACGAACTGCAGCGGTTGCCCGCGCGCGCCGCCGAGCGACGGGGGATTGATCGGGAAGGCGAGGATGCCCGGCAGCGCCTGCAGCTTCGGGGCCAGCTCGCGCGCCACCTGCTGCTGCGTCTTGTCGCGCTCGCTCCAGCGCTTCAGGTTCAGCACCGTGAACCCGTTGTCGGGCGTGGGATTGCCCGCCATGACGAAGAATCGAAGCGTCTCGGGGATGTCGGCGTAGAGCTTCTCGATGCGCTCCATGTAGCTCGCGGTGAAGGCCACCGTCGACCCCACGGGCGCGCTCACCGGAATGAAAACCGCGCCGCGGTCCTCGATCGGGGCGAGCTCCTGCTTGAGCGTCATGTAGAGCGGCACGCTCGAGCCGCCGATCAGCAGCAGCAGCACGAGCACCATCACGCGATGGTCGAGCGCGGCAAGCAGCGCGCGCTTGTACCCGCTGGTGAGGCCGTTGAACATGCGCTCGAAGAAGTTGAACACGCGGCCGTGCCTGGGTTCGTGCTTGAGCACCATCGAGCACATCATCGGCGAGAGCGTTAGTGCGATGAATCCGGAAACGAGGACCGCGCCCGCGAGCGCGACGGCGAACTCGGTGAACATCTTGCCGGTGCGGCCGGGGACGAACGCGAGGGGCGCGTACACCGCCGCCAGGGTGAACGTCATCGCGATCACCGCGAAGGCGATCTCGCGCGTGCCCTTGAGCGCGGCCTCGAGCCGGCTCATCCCGGACTCCATGTAGCGGTAGATGTTCTCGAGCACCACGATGGCGTCGTCGACGACCAGGCCCACGGCGAGCACCATCGCGAGCAGCGTGAGGGTATTGATCGAGAACCCGGCGGCGAAGAGGAACATGCCCGCGCCGATGAGCGAGACCGGAATCGTGACCAGCGGGATCATGGTCGCGCGCACGTTTCGCAGGAACACGAAGATCACGAGCGCCACCAGCAGCACCGCTTCGAGGATCGTCCTGGTCACGGCCTTCACGGACTCGTCGATGAATACGGACGAATCGAACGCGAGCTCCAGGCGCATGCCTTCGGGCAGGGACTTCTGGATCTCGGCGATCTCGCTGCGCGCCGCGAGCGAAAGGTCCAGCGCGTTGGCCGTGGACTGGCGGATCACCCCCAGCGAGACCGAGGGGCGACCATTGTAGCGGGTGATGATGCGCTCGCTGGCGGGGGCGAGCTCGACCCTGGCCACGTCGCGGATGCGCACCTGGATGCCGCCGGCATCCCGGATGACGGCGGCGCCGAATTGCTCGGGCGTGGCGAGGTCGGTCTGCGACAGCACCGTGAATTCCCGCGCGCGCGACTCGATGCGGCCGGCGGGAATCTCGACATTCTGGCGCCGCAAGGCGTCCTCGACATCCGCCGGGGTGAGGCGATAGGCGGCGAGCTTCGAGCGGTCGAGCCAGATGCGCATCGACGGACGGCGCTCGCCGAAGATCCGGACGTCCGCGGCACCCGGCATCGTCTGCAGGCGCGGGCGGATCTGGCGCGAGGCGTAGTCCGAGACCTCGAGGCGCGTGTGCTTGTCGCTCGTGAGCCCGATCCACATGATCGGCCAGGCATCGGCCTCGGTCTTGGCGATGATGGGCTCGTCGATGTCTCGCGGCAGGCGGCCGCGCACCCGCGAGACCTTGTCGCGGACGTCCGCCGCGGCCGCATCGGGATCGCGGGAAAGCTTGAAGATGATGGTGATGTTGCTCGCCTCGGAGCGCGAGCTCGAGGACATCACGTCCACGCCCTCGATGCCCGACAGCGAGTCCTCCAGCACCTTGGTGACCTGGCTCTCGATCACGTCGGCGGAGGCGCCGCGGTAGACGGTCTCGACGTTGACGACCGGCTCGTCGATCTTGGGATACTCACGCACCGCCATGCGCGAGTACGAGATCGCGCCGATCAGCAGCACGACGAGCGAGAGCACGGTCGCGAAGACCGGCCGCTTGATGCATACCTCGGGTAGCGTCATCCCTTGGTCTTCGGTGGCGCGGTGTTGAGCGCCGGCTGCGCCGGCGCGGC
>JBKJTM010000418.1:0-8319 GCA_046590805.1 Usitatibacter sp. | reverse complement strand
AGCTCGAACACAAGGCCGGCGAGGCGCCGAAGAGGTACAGCAGCAAGAAGGCGTTGCGCCGGAAGTTGCGGATCAGGTCGAAGTAGCGTTCGGTCGTGATGCCCGGCATCGACCAGTTGTAGTGGATGCCTGAGATCGTCTGCATGCGCCGCCCGTAGCGGTGGCCGAGGCCCATCCGGTACACGCTCTTGGCACGGCCCACGTTTGACCAGCCGTAGATGCCGATCGGGATCGCCTCGGCCACCGGCAGCCCGCACGGCATGCTGCCGACCCACAGCACCTCGTCGCCGATGGCGCGCAGCACGCTCTGGTGGATTTGCGTCAGCTCGGCCAGGCAGGCGTCGGCGCTGGCATGAACGCCGGTCACGAGCTCGATCTGCGACTCCGAGAAATCGGTCGTGATGTGCGGATGCGTCAGCGCCGAGCCGAGTGCCGCCGGGTGCGGCGTGAGCGCGAGCGAGCCGTCGGTGTTGGCGCGCAGGCTCTCTTTCTCGATGCCTCGGCGCATGCCTTTCAGATCGGCGGGCGACAGGGCTTGCAGCCGGTCTTGCAGGGTCGTCATGCGACCTCCTTGGTATCGACAAGAGAGAAACGCGGGCGGTTCATGCCTTGAGCCGGTAGCCGGTCTTGAAGATCAGCGAGACCACCGCCAGGCACAGCACGAGGAACACCATCGTCATCAGCAGGCTGATGCCCACGCCGACATCCGAGATGCCGTAGAAGCTCCAGCGAAATCCGCTCACCAGGTACACCACCGGATTCAGCAGGCTCACCTGGTGCCAGGGCGCGGGCAACAGGTTGACCGAATAGAAGCTGCCGCCCAGGAAGGCGAGCGGCGTCACGATCATCGCCGGCACGATCTGCAGCTTCTCGAAGCCGTCGGCCCAAACCCCGATGATGAAGCCGAACAGGCTGAAGGTGATCGAGGTGAGGACCAGGAAGCCGAACATCCAGACCGGATGCACGATGCTGTAGTCGACGAACAGGCGCGCGGTCGCGAGGATGATCAGCGCCAGCAGGATCGACTTGCTGGCCGCCGCGCCCACGTAGCCGATCACGATCTCCAGCGGCGAGACCGGCGCCGACAGCACCTCGTAGATCGTGCCGGAAAACTTCGGCATGTAGATCCCGAAGGATGCGTTCGAGATGCTCTGGGTCAGGATCGCCAGCATCGTGAGGCCCGGCACGATGAAGGCGCCGTAGCTCACCCCGTCCACCTGCGCCATGCGCGAGCCGATGGCCGAGCCGAAGACGATGAAATACAGCGAGGTCGAGATGACCGGCGCCGCGATGCTTTGCAGCAGCGTGCGCCAGGTGCGCGCCATCTCGAAGTTGTAGATCGCGCGGATCGCGTGGTGGTTCATCGTCATGACGTCGGGTTCACCAGGCTGACAAAGATGTCTTCGAGCGAGCTTTGCGCGGTGTGCAGGTCCTTGAAGCCGATGCCGAGTTCGCCCAGGCGACGCAGCAGCGCGGCGATGCCGGTCTGCTCGTCCAGCGCGTCGAAGGTATAGACCAGCTCGTGCCCGCCGCCGGCAAGCGCCAGCCGGTAGGCGGCGAGTTCGGCCGGCACCGCGTCGAGCCGGCTCTGCAGCGCCAGCGTGAGCTGCTTCTTGCCGAGCTGGTGCATCAGCGCGGCCTTCTCCTCGACCAGGATCAGCTTTCCCTGGCGGATCACGCCGATGCGGTCGGCCATCTCCTCGGCCTCCTCGATGTAGTGGGTGGTGAGGATGATGGTGACGCCCTCTTCCCGCAGCTTCCTCACCAGCGCCCACATGTCGCGGCGCAGCTCCACGTCGACGCCCGCGCTGGGCTCGTCGAGGAACAGCACCTGCGGCTCGTGCGCCAGCGCCTTGGCGATCAGCACGCGTCGCTTCATCCCGCCCGAGAGGGTCATGATCTTGTCGTGGCGCTTCTCCCAGAGGGTGAGACTCCTCAGCACCTTCTCCAGGTGCGCGGGGTTTGGGCCGCGCCCGAAGAGGCCGCGACTGAAAGCCGCGGTATTCCACACGGTCTCGAACATGTCCGTGTGCAGTTCCTGCGGCACCAGCCCGATGAGGGTTCGGGACGCGCGGTAATCGCGCACCACGTCATGGCCGTCCACCTTCACGGTGCCGGACGTGGCCGTGACGATCCCGCAGACGATGTTGATGAGCGTGGTCTTGCCGGCGCCGTTGGGGCCGAGGAGCGCGAAAATCTCGCCGCGCTCGATTTCGAGGTCCACATCCTTGAGCGCGGTGAGCCCCGAAGCGTAGGTCTTGCCGAGCTTCGAGATGGAGATGATCGAGGGCATCGATGCGATTTTAACGTTTTCCGTAAACTCCCCCGATGGATGAGCTACGCGCCGAGATCGAGGCGAAGGGCTACGCGTTCGTCGCCGGCGCGAGGATGCGTCCGCTGGTCGCCGCATCGGCCCCGCTCGAGATTCGCGGCGTCCTTTCCAAGGGAGTGCACTTCCTCTACTCCACCACGTTGTTTCTCCTGATGGACAAGCGACACCTGCGTCAGCGGAGTCCTACGCCATTTGCTCCATCCCGGCCGGGCCAAACTACCCAACCGCCGAGGCCAGGTCGGGGCCCGCGCCGATTCCGATTCCCCGCGGCAAGGGTGAGGATGGCTCCAGTAAAGCAGAAGTCAGCGGTCCACCTGGAGTCCCGACACATGAATGAGATCGTTTCCCTGGTCCCCGGCTTCAGCGTCGCACTCGCCCGCCTGCCGGGCACGCTCGGCGCGTACGAGGATCTGGTCGCATCCCTCGAGCGCGGCATGCTTTCGCAGCGCAGCCGAACCGAGATCGGGCTCATCGTCGCCAACCGCGTTCGCTGCGAATACTGCCGCTGGGTGATGGAGCGCGTCGCCTCCAACCAGGGCATGCGCGAGGAGGACATCTTCTTCGCCGGGATGGGAATCTCCCGCGGCCGCCGCGAGGCCGCCATCGCCAAGCTGGCCCGGACGATGGTTGCCGGCACCCCGCTCGACCCGAGCGCCGCCGCCAACGCCCCGCAGGCGCGCATGTTCACCCAGACCGAGCTCGCCGAGATCGTCGCGCAAGTGGCGCTCTCGGTCCTCACCTGCACCGTGCTGCAGAGCCTCGCTCCGCAGACCGTCACCGCCCGCAGGGAGGCTTGACTCATGACCCTCCCCGGATACGGAATCGCCTCGGGCCTGCGGAAGCCCGCCTCGAAGCCGCGCCGCTAATCGCGTCCGCCCTCGACCGGATGGCCTTCGGCGCGCCAGCGCTGCATTCCTCCGGCGAGGTTCGCCACCTGGTGAAATCCCTCCTTCGCCAGCAGCGCCGTCGCGTTCGCTGAGCGCGCTCCGGATCGGCAGACCAAGACCACGGGCCGGTCACGTGCAAGCTCACCCGTACGCCCCGGCAGCTCGGCCAGCGGGATCCACTTCGCTCCCCTGATTCGTCCCAGCGGGCCCTCGAACTCTTCGCGCTCGCGCACGTCGACGACCTGGATCGAAGCGGCGCCCTCCTCCAGCGCCTGCGGCTGGATCTCGAAGATGCCGGCGAAGGTGAAGGTGAGCGGGGCGAAGCCCGGGTCGCGCGTATCCGCGCCGGCCTCCGGCTTGCCGCAGCGCAGGTTCGCGGGGACCGCGATCTCCATCAGCTTCGGATGCGGCAGGCCGAGGTTCTCCATGTAGCCGACGAAATCGCCTTCGAGCACCTCGCTGCCGAGGCGCGGGTTGAAGCGCCGCTCCTCGTCGACGCTGGTCACCGTGAGGCCGCGGTAATCGTGCGCGGGATAGAGGAGGCACGGGGGCGGCAAGCTGAGGAGCTGTTCGCGCACCGAGCGGAACATGGCGTGCGGGTCGCCCTGCTGGAAATCGGTGCGTCCGCTGCCGCGAATCAGCAGGCAATCGCCACTGAACGCGATGGTCTCGTCGTCGAGGACGAAGGAGACACACCCCGCCGTATGTCCCGGGGTCTCGCGCACCTCGAGATGGCGGCTTCCGAACGCCAGCCGATCGCCATGGGCGAGGTAGCGATCCGCGCCGGCCGCGCCGCTCCCCTTCGCCACCGCGATCAGGCTGCCACAGCGCTCCTTGAGGAGCCACGCCCCGGTCACGTGGTCGGCATGCACGTGGGTCTCGAGCGTGGCGACGAGCCGAAGGCCGAGCTCGCGTATCAACGCGGCATCGCGACGCGCCTGCTCGAACACCGGGTCGATCAACACCGCCTCACCGCTGCCCCGATCGGCGAGCAGGTAGGAATAGGTCGATGACCGCGGATCGAAGAGCTGCCGGAAGACCAGCATCTAGTCGGTCTCGGCCGCGCCGAGCGCCACCAGCGCCGGACCCGGGCAGAATCCGGCTAGTCCCCAGCCGACGCCGACCAGCAGTCCGGCGATGACGAGGACCGGATGGCGCGCCTCGATGAGAATCTCCGGCGTGCCGGCGAGTGCTAGCAGCGTGGCGGCACCGCCGATGACGGCGCCCCCGGCCAATGCCGACCCCGGCGAGAACGCCACCCAATCGATGCTCATCCTTCCTCCTCGCGCCAGCCCATGAAGTGAATGCCCTTACCCGGCGAGCTTGAACGAATCCCCGATCCGCTCCTGCTCGCGGGCCGGGATTCTCAGCTTCTGGGCAATGGTGCGCCACTGGGCGACCATCCTGTCGGCGCGAGGCCGGGCGCACGTCCATTGAACTCATTAGAATCAGCGCCGTGAGGTTCCGCGAGATCACTGCCGCCGACGTGCCGGCGCTTTTCCACGTTCGCCCGCGAACGCGCGAGAACGCGATGACGCTCGAGCAACTGCAACGGCTGGGCATCAACCCGCAGAGCGTCACGCAGAGCCTCGGCAAGTCCACCAAGGGCTGGGTGTGCGACGACTCCGGCCGCGTCGTCGCGTTCTCCATGGCCGATCGCGCGACCGGCGAATTCCTGGTCATCGCCGTGCTTCCGGAGTACGAAGGAAAGGGCGTCGGCGGCAGGCTCATGGCCCTGGCCGAGGAATGGCTCGCGGCATCGGGCTGCAAGCGAGCGTGGCTCACGACGGATCTCGATACCACGCTTCGCGCCTACGGCTTCTATCGCAAGCGGGGCTGGACCGACTGGAAGATCGAAACAGGCCTGCGGTGGATGGAGCTCGGCCTTCTCCCATGACCGCCGACATTCGCGCACGCGGACCGAGGTCTCGCGGTCGGACAGCACGCCTCAGATGCAGAGCCACCCGGCGACGGCCAACTCCCTTAGTGCCGGCACGCGCGCGAGCCCCACGGCCGCGAGGCCGATGATCGCCATGCCCGCGGTTCGCCTCACCCACGGATAGCGCCGGATCGCGAGGATGCGTTGCGCCGCGAATCCCGCCGCAAGCAGATTCGGCAACGTTCCCAGCCCGAACGCGAGCATCACGCCCGCACCCGAAAGCGCATCGCCGCTCGCCAGCGCGAGCGCCAGCATGCTGTAGACGAGCCCGCAGGGCACCCAGCCCCACACGGCTCCGGCGCCGAGCGCCTTGAGCGTCGAATCGACCGGAAAGAACCGCCGGCGCAGGGGTTCGAGGGCGTGCCACGCGGCGCCGCCCGCCGATTCCAGCCGCAGCACGGCGCGCCCCCACCCGGCGACATGAAGCCCGAGGAAGATCATCAGCACGTTGGCGGCGACGAACAGGACCATCTGCGCCGCCTGCAGCGAGCCCCACTGGAACGCAGCGCCCAGCGTGCCGAAGGCCGCGCCCGCAACCGCGTAGGCCGAGATGCGCCCGGCGTTGAAGGCGAGCTGGCGCGGCAGGGCCGGCCCGCGCGCCGACGCGGAGAGAGAAGCCGCGATGCCACCGCACATCCCGGCGCAATGCACCCCGCCCAGCAACCCGGCAGCGAACGCCGCCGCGGCCAGCGACTGCATCTACATCACCCGGGAGTACTGGGCGCGCTTCTCGACCGCGCGGAGGTATTTGTCGAACACCATGCAGACGGCGCGCACCAGCAGGCGGCCGCGCGGCGTGATCGAGATCCAGTCGCCGTCCAGCTCGACCAGGCCATCGTGCTCGAGCTTCGCGAGGTCGGCCAGCTCGGCCGCGAAGTAGCGGTCGAATTCGATCAGATAGGCGATCTCGATCGATTCCTTCGAAAGCGTGAAGTGGCACGCGATCGCCTGGATCACCGCGCGACGCACCAGGTCGTCGGACGAAAGCTCGATGCCGCGCAGCACCGGCAGCCCGCCGGCATCGATCGATGCGTAGTATGGGTCGAGCTCCTTCAGGCTCTGGCAGTAGGTCGGGCCCACCTTGCTGATCGAGGAGACGCCGAAGCCCACCAGGTCGCAGTCACCGCCGGTCGAGTAGCCCTGGAAGTCGCGCGTGAGGCGCCCCTGCCGCTGGGCGATCGCGAGCTCGTCGGTCGGCTTGGCGAAGTGGTCCATGCCGATGTGCACGTAACCGGCCTCGCCGAGGCGCTCGATGGCGCGCGTCATCAGCTCGAGCTTGACTTCCGGCCGCGGCAGGTCGATCTCCATGATGCGCCGCTGCGGCTTGAAGACCGAGGGCAGGTGCGCGTAGGAATAGAGCGCGATGCGGTCCGGATCGCACTCGATCACGCGCTCGAGCGAGGCGCCGAAGCCCTCGAGGGTCTGCTTCGGCAGGCCGAAGATGAGGTCCATGTTGATCGAGGTGTAACCGTGCTCGCGCCCGGCGTCGATCACCGCGCGCGTCTGCTCGAAGGTCTGGATGCGGTTTACCGCCCTCTGCACCACCGGGTCGAAGTCCTGCACGCCGATCGAGAGGCGGTTGAAGCCCAGGCGCGCGAGGTGGGCGATGCGATCGGGCCCCGCGCGGCGCGGGTCGATCTCGATCGCGTACTCGCCCTTCGGGTCGAAGTCGAAGGTGGAGCGCAGTTTGCCGACGAGGCGCGCGGAGTCCTCCTCGGAGAGGAATGTCGGCGTGCCGCCGCCCCAGTGCATCTTCGAGACCCTGCGGTCGGCATCGAGGCAGCCGGCGACCAGGTCGATCTCGCGCTCGAGGTAGGTCACGTACTTGCGCGCGCGCGCCTGGTCCCTGGTGGCGATCTTGTTGCACGCGCAGTAGAAGCAGAGCGTGTCGCAGAAGGGGACGTGAACGTATAATCCGAGCGGGCGGGAAAAGCCGCCCACGTTGCGGTTGCTGAGCCAATGCCGGTAGGCCGTGGCGTCGAACGCCTCGACAAAGCGATCGGCAGTCGGATAAGAGGTATAGCGGGGGCCGTTGCCGCCGTATTTGCGGATCAGGCCGGTATCCACCACCAGCGGCGCGCCCCGCTCTTCCAGCACCTGCGCGGCGCCCATGAGAATGGTATTCATGATGTCAATATGCGCGAGCCCCACGCGGCCAAATTGACGCACGTCAAGGGCGCGCCACACGCCGAGCCGGGATCGTCCTATCGGCCGCTGGTGTTCTTCTTCTTCCCGATCATCGCCATCGGCGCCTTCACCGCGGTGATGGCGGTAGTGGCGGGCCTCATCGGCTGGCACCGCGAGGAGATGTTGCTCACCGCCGCGGGCATCGGCTGCCTGCTCGCCATCCCGACCGTGTTCCTCGTCTATCGCGAGCGCACCGACCGCCAGGCCGCGCGCCGCGCCCTGGAGAACGTCCAGGCCCGGGTGGGCGGCATCGTCGAGTCCGCCATGGACGCGATCATCACCGTGGACGAGCACCAGCGCGTGGTGCAGTTCAACGCCGCCGCCGAGCGCGCCTTCCGCTGGCCGCGCGGCGCGGTGATCGGGGAACGCCTGGACATCCTGGTCCCCGAGCGCTTCCGTGCCGCGCACGCGAGCCACATCGAGCGCTTCGGCAACACCCTGGTCACCTCGCGCGACATGGGCGCGCAGACGGTGCTCTACGGGCTGCGCGCCGACGGCGAGGAGTTTCCCATCGAGGCCTCGATCTCGCAGCACAGCGAGGACGGCGGCAAGCTCTTCACCGTGATCCTGCGGGACGTGACGCAGCGCGTGCGCGCCGAGGAGCTGCTGGCGCGCAGCGAAGCGCGCCTGCGCGGCATCCTCGACTCCGCCATGGACGCGATCATCACCATCGACGAGCGCCAGCACGTGGTGCTCTTCAACGCCGCCGCCGAGCAGGTCTTCGGGTGCTCGCGCGAAGAGGCGATCGGCGCTCCGCTCGCGTGGTTCATCCCGGAGCGCTTCCGCCATTCGCACATCGATCACGTGCGCGATTTCGGGCAGGGAGGCGGCACCTCGCGCCGCATGGGGCACTTCCGCGTGGTGACGGGGCTGCGCCGCGGCGGCGAGGAGTTCCCGATCGAGGCCTCGATCTCCCAGGCGTCCGAGGGCGGCCAGCATTTCTACACCGTGATCCTGCGCGACGTCACCGAGCG
>JBKJTM010000404.1:0-2973 GCA_046590805.1 Usitatibacter sp. | reverse complement strand
TTCCGCGGGTGAACGCAAATGTTGCGCCGCGGGGCTCGCCCCGGATGCAGGGGTTCCCGCCGATCGGTTGGCGGAGCGGTCCTACAGGGCAACCGACGAGGGACGATTTGACCGGCTGCCGCGCGACCGCCAGAATTCCCCGCACTATGGCGAGGGGAGCGCCCATGGTGTCGAGACGGATCACCGAGCATCGGCGGGCGGCAACGCGCGCCGGCCTCACCTACGTGACCGACGGCTTCGCCGGCATCACCCGGCGGCGTGTTGGAGGCGGCTGGTCCTACTTCGCACCCAATGGCGCGCGCATCCGCGATGCGGACAAACGCAAGCGCCTCAACAAGCTCGCGATTCCGCCCGCGTGGACCGACGTCTGGATCTGCCCCGATCCCGACGGCCACATCCAGGCCACCGCCCGTGACGCGCGCGGTCGCAAGCAGTACCGTTACCACGCCTCTTACCGCGAGGCCCGCGACCGCTCCAAGTTCCGCCACATGCTCGAGTTCAGCGAGGTGCTGCCGCTGATTCGCGGCCGCATCGAGCGCGATTTGCGCGGCGAGGCGCACACGCGCGACCAGGTTCTCGCGACCGTGATCCGCCTCCTCGACAAGACGCTCATCCGCGTCGGCAACGACGAGTACGCCCGCGAGAACCACTCCTTCGGCCTCACCACGCTCCGCCGTCGCCACGTGAAGGTGAACGGCGCCGACGTGCGCTTCTCGTTCCGGGGCAAAAGCGGCGTCGAGCACGATGTGGCGATCATCGACGCGCGGCTGGCGAAGGTGATCCAGCGCTGCCAGGAGATCCCCGGCTACGAGCTCTTCCAGTACGTGGACCCGGCCGGCTGCCGCCACGCGGTCACCTCCGACGACGTGAACGCCCGGCTACGCGAGATCACCGGGCGGGACGTGACCGCGAAGGATTTCCGCACCTGGGGCGGCACGATGCATGCGGCGCTCGCGCTCCGATCGATCGGCCCCGCGGCGAGCCGGCGCGAAGCCGACCGCAACATCCTCGCCGCGCTGGACGTGGTGTGCGCGCGTCTCGGCAACACGCGCACGGTATGCCGCAAGTACTACGTGCACCCCGCCCTGGTGGAGGCCTACCTCATGGGCAGGACCGCGCCGCTCGCCGCCGCAAGCGGCCGGCCCCACGTCCAGCGGCGCCGGGACGCGGCCTTGCGGCGCGACGAGGTCGCGGTGCTCCAGTTCCTGCAGGAAGAGCTCGGGTGAAATAAATGGTGTCGGAGTCGAATTTCCGAAAATGACTCCGACACCATTTTTCAGCGCCCCAGGTCGACGACCCGCACCTTGACCCGGCGCTCCTTGCCGTCGCGGATCAGCGTGAGCTCCGCCTCGCGCCCGATCCCCACGCGGTCCAGCTCGGAGGCGAAGCCGGGCAGCGACTGGATCGGCCGTCCGTTCACCGCCACGATCACATCACCTACGTTGCCCGACTGTTGGTCGAAGGGCCTGATCCCGGCCTGCGCGGCGGGCGAGCCCGGGTTCACGCGCGCGCTCACCACGCCGGTCAGGCCGGCACGGGCGACGAGGTCCGGATGGAACGGCACGATGCCGATTCCCGGCTGCGGCGCGCGCCCCTTGGCGATCAATTGCGGAACGATGCGGTTCACCAGGTCCACCGGGATCGCGAGCCCCACCCCGGTGCTCCCTCCCGAGGGCGAGCGAATCGCGCTCGCCACGCCGATGAGACGCCCGGCCGTATCCAGCAGCGGCCCGCCCGAATTACCCGGGTTGATGGCGGCATCGGTCTGGATCACGCCCGCGATCTCGCGCGCGTCGGAGGTCGGAAGCTGCCGGTCGAGGGCGCTGATGATGCCCTGGGTGAGCGTGCGCGCCATGCCAAAGGGATTGCCGATCGCGTAGACCGTCTGCCCGATGCGCAGGTCGTTGGAGCTGCCGACGGCAATCGCCCTCAACCCCGGCGGGACCTGCTCCAGCTTCACCACCGCGAGGTCGTAGTCCGGCGCGCTACCGATCACCTGGGCATCGTAGGTGCGCCCGGCATCGAGCTGCACCTGCACCTTGGTGGCGTCCGCGACCACGTGGTAGTTGGTCACCACGTGCCCCTTGTCGTCCCAGACGAACCCGCTGCCGGCGCCCTGCGTCACCTCCGCCACGAAGAGGCCGCGGCGAGCCATCGCCCGCGTGGTGATGTAGGCGACCGAGGGCGCGGCCTGCTCGAAGAGCCTGACCACCGCCTGCTCCTGCGCGAGCAGCGGGCCGCGCGGGGCGACAGGACGCGGCTCCGCGGGTGCGCGCTGCGCGTGCGCGCCGAGCGCGATGATCGCGGCGCCGAGCGCGGCGGTGGCGAAACGCAAGGGTCGGAGTGGAGCCATGACAAACGTAGCCAGTAAAGCACGGGATTCTGACATCGTGGCGCGCCGCGGGCTCTTCAAGCCCGGAAACGCCAAGGTATAATCCCGCTCGCAACGAGCAGCGCCCCTTGTCCCGGAAATTTCGGGATGTATCCATCAAAGGAAACACGCGATGAGCACCGGAACCGTGAAGTGGTTCAATGATTCCAAAGGCTTCGGCTTCATCAAACCCGATGGCGGCGGCGAGGATCTCTTCGCCCATTTCTCCGAGATCCAGGGCAGCGGCTTCAAGACCCTGAAGGAGAACCAGAAGGTCGAGTTCGAAACCAAGGACGGCCCCAAGGGCAAGCAGGCGTGCCAGATCCGCCCGATCCCCTGAGGTCGGCGAGGCGCAACGCCGTTGAACGGCAGCCCCCGGGCTGCCGTTTTTCTTGGGACGGACCCCGGTTACCGGGCGCCAGCGATTCTTTCTCGGTGGGGTCCGTCCCAGGTTTGAAGGAGCTCCAATGAATCCCCACTCGCTCGCCCAGCACTTCGCCACCGAGGCCTACAACAACGCGTGGGCCAACCATCGCCTCCTCAGGGCCTGCGCGCAACTGAGCGACGAGGAATTCGCCGCGGCCGGGGTGAGCTTCTTCCCC
>JBKJTM010000338.1:0-5084 GCA_046590805.1 Usitatibacter sp. | reverse complement strand
ACCTTTCGATCAGCCCTAGCAGCCACGAGCGCCCCGGCTCGTCGATATTGTCGTAAGTGCCGGGCTCGTGACGTTGCGTCACATACGGTGGGTAGTGAATGAAAACAAAGCTTCGATCTCCCTTCGAACCTTCGAGCTCCGCCTCAAACCACGCGCGCTGCTGCTCCTCCGCCGCCAAGCCCGAATTGATCAGTTGCGCGTTCAAGGCCAGGAATCGGCAGCCACCATGGCCAAACGCGTAGTAGTCGCGCCCAAAAAGACGTCGATACTTTTCGATATTGCCGGCCGTTACCGTTCCTGCCGGCATCCATTCGACCAACTTGTCGCCCACATCATGATTCCCCGGAATCAGGTAAAGCGGGCATTTCACCGCCGCGGCGATCGCCTTGAAACGCTCAACCGCGGCCTCGAAAGTTGGAAGCACCGGCACAGGATGAACGATGTCGCCCAGATGCAGCGCGAACGCCGGTTGCGGATCAAGCTGTGCGATCGCTTCGAACACGAACCGCGCACGTGCATTGGCCAAAGCGTTTGTCACGTAGGTGGACGTTGATTTGCGTTCCTCCTCGTTTACGTGGGTATCGGCGACCAATGCAAACTGGAACAACTTTTTGCCGAGGGGTTGAAACTGACCTGGGCCCGCCCTTTCTGGTGCGTTCATTCAATGCGTCCCTGCTAGGTTGTTGCGCTCACTTTAGCCCTGGACCGCCGCCGGCTCGGCTTCGTTGCCCTGAAGCGCCCATTTCAATATATGAAGCCGGACTGGTACCCTGAGCGTTGCTGAACTCCTATTATAAATAGAATGACTTTTGCGACGATCGATGTCAACAATTTTTCTTACTTTTCGAATGCCTCGCTAAGCTGCACTTGAATCTCATTGACGGACGGCCGCATCATCTCCTATTATTTTTAGGATGAGTTCAAACAAGTCAGCCGCTTTGGGTTTGAAGGATTCGCCGGGAAAGCTCTATGAGCAAGTGGCGGCGCTCATTCAAAAGCGCATTGACCGTGGCGACTGGGTGCGAGGCGAGCGTCTTCCTTCGATCGATGCGCTTGCGAAATCCTTTGACGTCGCTGTTGTCACGGTTCGGCAAGCGCTCAAACTGCTCGAGGAAAAGGGGCTTATCGACAGACACCAGGGACGCGGCACGTTCGTGGCATCGAACGCGGCCGAGAAGCGGTGGCTAAAGCTCGAGTCAAACTGGGGGACGCTGATCCAGATGTGGGGGCGTAGCAAGCCGCGCCAGCTGAAGGTTGGCAATGCGATTCAGATGCCGGCGCTTCTCCCCGAAGACGGAAGCTCGGCTCCGGGTTACCGACACATGCGTCGCGTTCATTCCGCCAGTGGAGTCCCCTACGCGGTGAGCGACCTGTACGTAGATCGCAGGCTTTATGCGCGTTGTCCGCGCAGGTTTGACACCGAGATGGTGATTGTCGTGTTGGACTCGCTACAGGCTGTACAGATCAAGAGCATGCGACAGTGTCTTACCATCGAAACCGCAGACCTGGAGGACGCCGCGCTCCTCGAAATACCCGTCGGATCTCCCGTAGGAATCATGCGTCGCGTAATTCGCGATCAGGCCGACGTCGTGATTTATGTGGGAGAGGCCGTCTACAGGGGAGACTTGGTAAAACTGGAGCGAGAACTGAAAAAGTCGCGCTCTTGAGCGTGTAAGAGTTCAGGAGCTTCAGGCGCACCTTGTTGCTCATGGGACAATGTTGCGAATGAACGCGCTCATCGTCGCGACCATCGCCATCGGCTTGCCGGTGGACCAGCACTGGGCGCGCTATGGGCAGGTGATAGTGAGCGCCGCGGCATGGCTCGTGCTCGCGGCGCTCTGGACTCGCAGCGACCCGCGGACGCGTCCCGCGCTTGTCGCATGCCTGCTGTTCGCAACCGCGGGCGAGGTGTTCCTGTCGCTGGTGTGGGGCCTCTACGACTACCGGCTCGGCAATATCCCGCTCTTCGTCCCGCCGGGCCACGTGCTGCTCTTCTTCCTCGGCACACAGATCGCGCGCACCATCCCCGACCGCGGCGAATGGGGCGTGGCGCTGCTCGCGTTGCCGCTGGTGGCGCTATTCGCCTGGAGCGGGCGCGACACGCTCGGCCCCTTGTTGTATGGGCTCTTCTTCCTCTGCCTGCTGGTGTCGTCGCAGAAAAAGCTCTACGCGACGATGTTCGTGCTGTCGCTCGCGATGGAGCTCTACGGCACGTGGATCGGCAACTGGGTGTGGTCGGCGGAGGTCCCGTGGCTGGGGTTGCGCTCCGACAACCCGCCGCTCGCGGCGGGCGCCTTCTACTGCGTACTCGACCTGCTGGTGGTGAGCGTGGCCGGCAGGATCGGGGCCACGCCCGTCAGCCGCCAGCCAGCCCGGGCTTGAAGCCGAGGGTCGCCTCGACCCACGCGGCCACCTGCAGCGCGCGCTCGTCGTCGCGATAGCGGCCGACGACCTGCAGTCCCAGCGGCAGCCCGCGCGGTCCACGGCCCGAGGGGATGTTCACCGCGGGCATCGCGCACTGCGTCCAGAGCGAATTGAAGGTCGCGTCGCCGGTGCTGCCGAGGCTCTCCGGCGCCTCGCCCGGTGCGGGGAGCGTCACGATGCCGTCGAAGCGCTCGAACATCGTGTCGAACCAGCGCATGTATTCGTGGCGGCGCTCGCGCGCCTTGTCGTATTGCTCGAGCGACACGCGGTGGCCGCGGTCGAGCAGCTCGATCAGCAGCGGCGAGAGGCGAATGCGGTGGCGCGACTCGATGGCGGCCATGCTCTTCACCATGTCGCGGCTCGTGATCACCATCACGTTGTCCCAGGCCGCGTCGAAGAGGCGTGGCAGGTTCACTTCCTTGATGGCGGCGCCGGCCCCGGCGAGGCGCGCGACGCACTCGTCGAAATGCGATTGCTGCGCCTGCGTCGCGACGCTCCACTTGGGCGTGCGGACCACGGCGATACGCGGGGGCGCGGCGAGCGGCTCTAGCGGCACGCGCAGCAGGTGCACCGGCCCGGGAACCGAGGTCGCGTCGTCCTTGGCATCCTGGCCCATGAGGCACGCGCCGAACCACGCGGCGTCGGCGACGCTGCGCGCGAACACACCGACGGTGTCGAGCGTGCTGGAGAACGGACTCACGCCGGTGCGCGAGATCGCACCGAAGCTGGGCTTGTAGCCGACGACGCCGCAGAACGCCGCGGGACGGATCACCGAGCCGAGCGTCTGGGTGCCGATGGCGACGGGAACGAAACCAGCGGCGACCGCCGCGGCCGAGCCGCTCGAGGAACCACCCGGCGTGTGCGCCGTGTTCCACGGGTTGCGAGTCTTGCCCGGCGCGCGATAGGCGAACTCGGTCGTTACGGTCTTGCCCATCACCAGCCCGCCCAGCGCTTCGAGGCGGCGCACTACCCATGCGGAGTGGCTGGGAACGTTGTTCTGGAAGATGCGCGAGCCCATGCGCGTCGGGATGCCGCGCGTATTGATGATGTCCTTCACGCCCACGGGAATCCCGTAGAGCGGGAGGTCGGCGAGTATGCCGCCGGCGCGCTCCTCGGCATCGGCCATGGCGCGGGACGCATCGAACCACTCCCAAGCCTGGATGCCGCGGTCGAGCTGCGCGATACGGGCAGACAGCGACGCGACATAGTCCTGGACGGTGGCGCGGCCCTCGCGGTAGGCGCGCAGTACCTCGGTCAACCCGAGCGGGAAAAGATCCATTTTTTCGAGTTTTCAAAGCAAAACAGCGGTTTCGGACCGCTTGGAACCGCCATTTTGCCGTCCCGGAGGGGGGATTGCTAGCTCAGCGCCGCTTTCAATGCATTCGCGCCGGCCAGCGCAATGACCTCGTCGTCCGACGCCTTGACGCCGGAAACCCCAATCGCGCCAATGACTTGCCCATCGATTTCGACCGGCACGCCCCCCTGCAAAAGGGCCATTCCCTGGGAGATGGAAAGAAATGCGAAACGCCCCCCGTTGGTCGATTCCTCGAGCAGTCGCGTCGGCCTTTTCCACGCGACCGCCGCCCGCGCCTTCGCCACGGCCGTGTCGATGCTCGACCATTGGGTGCCATCCAGTCGCTGCATCAGGATCGCGTGGCCGCCATCGTCGACCACCGCGATCACGACTCGCCAGCCGTGGGCCTCGGCCTCCTTTTCACACGCGGACAGTGCGACGCGCGCTGCCGCCAGCGTGAGGGACTTCTTGGTGGGGAGCTCGAGGGCCATGGCGGATTCGATGCGGATTCGGGGAGCCGATCATACTCCGCGGGTTGCGCGCGGCGCTCCTCGAAACGTGAGAACGCCACGAAGAGATCGCGGCACAGCGAGAGGAGATCTTCTCCCAGCGGCGAGGGCACCACGCGTCGGTCGCGCACCACCACCACCGGCGCGCCGAAATGGTCGGCGAGCTTGCGCAACATGCAGGAGACGGTGGGCTGCGCGAGCGAAAGCTCCTCCGCTGCCTGGGTCACGCTGCCCAGGCGCACGCAGGCCTCGAAGGCGATCAGCTGGGGAAGCAGTCCGTGACGAAAAAAACGTCGAAACCGGGTGCGGGGCATCGTGCTCGTCCTCGTAAAGCCAGCCGTTGCAAAGGTCTGGCTAACGAGCGGGGCTGATGCGTCCCGGCCGCCGACCGCGCCGGAGCCCCAGGGTGGGGCCCGAATTGACGACGCTGTCGTTAAAGCTACTCCCCTTTGGGGATGATTCCGCAGGAGAGAACCCCCTGGAACCGACTGCATCTTAGCGCGGACGCGACCAATTCGCATTGCAATTCGCAATCGGCATTGCGGCGCGAAATCGGCCGATTGCCGATCGCCATCACAGCCGAGGGGGCGGGATTGCAGACTGGAACGGTCTCCAGCCAGGAAGCCACCCAATGGAATTCCTCTCGCCGCAGTTCCTCTCCGCGCTCGCCGCGATCATCGTCATCGACCTGGCGCTCGCCGGCGATAACGCGATCGTGATCGCGCTCGCCGCCCGCAACCTGCCGCCGGCGCAGCGCCGCCAGGCGATCCTCTGGGGCACCGTGGGCGCGGTGGCGGTGCGCTGCGCAATGACGCTAGCGGTCGTGTGGCTGCTCGGCGTGCCCGGCCTCGTGGCCG
>JBKJTM010000310.1:0-3114 GCA_046590805.1 Usitatibacter sp. | reverse complement strand
AGGCAGCGCGCGAGGTCGATCACCTCCGGCTCGCGCGCCGCGTTCTCCAGCATCGTCTCGCCGCTCGCGTGGCAGGCCGCCATCATCAGGTTCTCGGTGCCGGTGACGGTCACCGTGTCCATGAAGATGCGCGCGCCCTTCAGCCGCTTCGCGGTCGCGTGGATGTCGCCCTGCTCGATGGTCACGTGCGCGCCCATCGCGGTGAGTCCCTTGATGTGCAGGTCCACCGGGCGCTCGCCGATGGCGCATCCCCCGGGGAGCGACACCCGCGCCTCGCCGAAGCGCGCGACGAGCGGCCCCAGCGCCAGGATGGAGGCGCGCATCGTCTTCACCAGGTCGTACGGCGCGAACGGCTCCGACACCAGGCGCGCGTCGAGGGTGGCGGCGCCCGCGCCCGCCTCGACCTTCACCCCCATGCGCTCGAGCAGCTTCAGCATCGTGGCCACGTCGTTCAGCTGCGGCAGGTTGGTGACGCGCACCGGCGCCGCGGTGAGGAGCGAGGCGGCGAGGATCGGCAGCGCCGCGTTCTTGGCGCCGGCGACGCGGACTTCGCCGGCGAGCGGCACGCCGCCGTGGATGGAGAGTCTCTGCATTCGGTTTCTCGCCGGCTAGAAGGCCCGGATCGGGTTCAGCGCGCGGCCCACTCGTCGGGGGAGAATGTCTTCATGGAGAGCGCGTGGATCTCGTCCCGCATGCGGTCGCCGAGCACCCGGTACACGAGCTGGTGCTGGCGCACGCGGTTCAGGCCCGCGAACTCCGGGCTCACGATCACCGCCTCGAAATGCGCTCCGTCGCCGCTCACCTCGAGGTGGGTGCACGCGAGTCCCGCGCGGATGTACTGCTCGATAGAGGACGGTTCGACCATCTTTCAGTGCCTGAGCTTGTAGCCCCTGCGGAGCAGGAGCACGGTGAGCCATGATAGGGCAGCGAACGCGGCGCTCGCAATCGCGAGGCTCAGGCCCGGATCCACGTCCGACTGCCCGAAGAAGCCGTAGCGGAAACCGTCGATGGCGTAGAAGAACGGGTTCAGCCTCGACACCGCCTGCCAGAAGGGCGGCAGCGAGTGCATCGAGTAGAAGACGCCGGCGAGGAACGTGAGCGGCATCACCAGGAAATTCTGGAACGCCGCGAGCTGGTCGAATTTCTCCGACCAGATGCCGGCGATGATGCCCAGGGTGCCCAGCATCCCGCAGCCGGCGATCGCGAAGGCCAGCACCCAGGCGGGATGCGCCACCGGCAGCGGCACCAGCCACACGGTGGCGGCGAAGACGCCGATGCCGACCGCGATGCCGCGCACCATGGAGGCGATCAGGTAGGCGGCGAAGATCTCGCCGGGTCCCAACGGCGGCAGCAGGATGAACACGATGTTGCCGGTGATCTTCGACTGGATGAGCGACGAAGAGCTGTTGGCGAAGGAGTTCTGCAGCATCGTCATCATCGCGAGCCCCGGGATCAGGAACTCGAGGTAGCTCACGCCCGGGAATGCCTGCACCCGCCCCCCCAGGGCGTGCGCGAACACGAGCAGATAGAGCAGCGTCGTGAGCACCGGCGCCGCCACCGTCTGGAAGCTCACCTTCCAGAAGCGCAGCACTTCCTTGTAGAGCAGGGTGGGGAAGCCGCTCAAGCCGCGAGCGCCCCGCCGGCCGGGCGCGCATCCTCGCGCCGCATGATCTTCACGAACACTTCCTCGAGCTCGGGCTCGGCCACCTCGACGCTCGCGACCGTCGCCCCCGCCTGGCGCAGCTGCGCGAGCGCATCCTCCACGTGCGCCGCGTCCGCGACCGGGATCCGCCACCAGCCGCCCGCCTCGGCCGCGGCGCGACCGGCGAGCGAAGGCGGAATGCCGCAGTCGACGAGCTTCACCCGCAGCACGCGCTCGGAGAACGAGGCGAGCAGCTTCTCGGTCGAATCGAGGGCGACGATGCGCCCGTCCTTCATCATCGCGATGCGCGAGCAGAGCTGCTGGGCCTCCTCAAGGTAGTGGGTGGTGAGGAGGATGGTGTGGCCGGCCTGGTTCAGGCCGCGGATGAAGCTCCAAAGGGCCTGGCGCAGCTCCACGTCCACGCCCGCCGTGGGCTCGTCGAGCACGATCACCGCCGGCCGGTGCACCAGCGCCTGCGCCACCATTACCCGCCGCTTCATGCCGCCGGAGAGGCTGCGCATGTTGGCGTTCGCCTTGGCGACGAGCCCCAGGCGCTCGATCAGCTCGTCGACCCACGCGTTGTTGTCGCGCAGGCCGAAGTAGCCCGACTGGATGCGCAGCGTCTCGCGCACCGAGAAGAACGGGTCGAAGACGATCTCCTGCGGCACGATGCCGACAGCGCGGCGGGCGGCGCGGAAGTCACGCCTGACGTCGTGGCCCATGATCGAGAGCGTGCCGGCGTCGGCGCGCGCGAGGCCGCCGAGCGCCGAGATGAGCGTGGTCTTGCCGGCGCCGTTGGGTCCCAGGAGCGCGAAGAACTCGCCGCGCTCCACCTCCAGGGACACCCGGTCGAGCGCCCGCACCGGGCCGAAGCGCTTCTCGACCCCGCGCACCTCGAGGGCGAACGCCATGCTAAGGCGCGTTCGGCTGGATCAGCTCCGCCACGCCGTAGAGGGTCGCCAGCGAGAGCAGGTTGGCAGGCAGGTTGATGAACTCGAGCACCTTCTTCAGCCGCAGCGCCTCGCGCCGCCACTCGAGCAGCAGCGCCACCGCGGAGGAATCCACCGCGGTGATGCCGGCGAAGTCGATGGTGAGGCGCTCCGGGAGATCGGTGCGCGCGGTGTACTCGGCGCTCTGGGCGAGCACCGCCGGCAAGGTCTCGAACGACAGCGCGCCGGTGAGCGCCAGGACCTCGCCGGGAGCCGTAGCGCTCACTTCTTGGCGGGAGTCGCGGGGGTCGCCGGCGCCTTGGGCGGCTCCGGCGAACGGTTGCGGTCGGCGAGCGTTTTCACCAGCCCGTCGATGCCGCCCTTCTGGATCTGGTCGTTGAAGCTGCCGCGATAGGTGGTGACCAGCGACACGCCCTCGATCACCACGTCGTAGACCTTCCAGCCGGTCGCGTCCTTCTCCATCGAGTAGTCGATCGGGATCGGCGGGCCGCCCTGCTGGATCACCGCAGTGCGCACCATCGC
>JBKJTM010000273.1:0-7683 GCA_046590805.1 Usitatibacter sp. | reverse complement strand
CGGCGGCGGGCATGAGCTTGCCCCAAACGGTGTAGCCGCCCTCGCCGTCGAGCATCTCGCCCGCCGCGAGCGCGCGCTTGGCGGTGGCGACGCAGTCGCCGCGCCATCCGGTGGCGGCGCCCGTGGCCTCGTTGCGCAACGCGACGCTCGCCACGCTGATGCCGAGCTCGAGCCCGATCAGGTGGCTCGGCTTGTACATCGAGGCGTACTCGCCCGAGGGGTCGGTCACGATGCCGTACTCGTTGAAGCAGCGGCGCACGTACTCGTGGCCGGCGCTGAAGGTCACGTAAACGCCCCAGCGCAGGTCGCGGAACACCGGGCGGCCGTCGCGCTCGACGCTCGAGATCACCTCGACCGTGCCAGCATGGTCGAGGCTGCCGCCGGCCGCGCGCGGCCGCAGCACGCGGGCGAGGTCGTCGACGCCACAGGGCGGGAACGCGAGCCCCTCCGCCGCGGGCGTGAGCCCGGTCGCGTTGGCCACCGCGGCCATCTCGATGCCGCTCTTGGTGCCGTCGAGGAACGAGTTGAACATCTGCGCGTTGAAGTCGCCGCGCGCCACGGTCTGCTCGTCGAAGCCGTAATGGCCCCACACGGTTCGCGGCGTGGACGCGTGATAGGCGGGCAGGTACTTCGTCCCCTTGCCCGCGGCGACCACCTCGAAGCCGACGGTGCGCGCCCAGTCCACCAGCTCGCAGATGAGGGCGGGCTGGTCGCCGTAGGCGAGCGAATAGACGATGCCGGCCTCGCGGGCGCGGCGCGCGAGGAGCGGCCCGGCGAGCGCATCGGCCTCGACGTTGACCATCACGATGTGCTTGCCGTGCGCGCAGCAGGCGAGTACATGCGCGATCCCCGCCGATGGGCTGCCGGTGGAATCGATCACCACCTCGGTCGCGGGGTGGGCGATGGCGGCCATCGCGTCGTCGGTCACGCAGGTGCCGCCGCTGCGCGCCGCCTCGTCCAGCGAGCGCGCCGCGAAGCGCTCCGCCTCCCAGCCCACGCGGGCGAGCGAGACGCGGGCGCGATCGGGGGCGAGGTCGGCGACCGCGAGGATCTGCAGCCCGGGGGTGCGCCGGGCCTGGGAGAGGTACATCGAACCGAACTTGCCGGCGCCGATGAGAACGACTCGCACCGGGCGGCCCTGGGCGGCGCGTGCTTCGAGGAGGCGATGCAGGTTCATGGGGGCTCGAAAAAAGGGGGCGCCGGCCGCGTCGGCGCACGGTTACAAATGAAATCCGCGGCGCCGGCGGGGATGATGAGCGGCATAGGAGTTTACCGTCCCGCGCAGCCAGAATGGCTCATGAATGGGCCTTCCTCCATCGAGCCGCCCAGCCTCGAGCCACGTCTTGCGGAACTTCGCCCCGGCCTCGAGATGCTGGGGCTTCCCGCCTGCGTGCTCGATGCACAACTACGCTACCGCTTCCTGAACGCCGCCTACGTCGCCCATGCCGGCCGCCCGGCCGCCGATTTCATCGGCCGCACACCCGACGAGGTATCCGCCCAGCGCCCCGGCGACTCGCGGCGCGATTACATGATCCGGGCGCTCTCCGGCGAGGCCGCGATCTTCAACCGGCAAACCAGCGACGGCCCGCACAGCGGGTCATGGGTGCGCGCGCACTACCTGCCGCTTCGCGACGGGGAGCAGGTGCTTGGCGTGCTGGTCGTCCTCGTGGACGTGCAGCAGCTGAAGGATGCCGAGGCCGCGCTCGAGGGCCAGAGGAAGCAGCTGCAGCTCGTGATCGACAACATCGGCGTCCCGATGAGCTACATCGACCGCGACCTGCGGTTCCGCTTCGCCAACCAGCCGGGAGTGGACTGGCATGTGGCCACGCCCGGGGAGGCCATCGGCAAGCGCATCGAGGAGCTCTTCGATCCCGAAACCGTCGCGCTCATACGCCCGCACATCGACGCCGCGCTGAAGGGCGAAAAGCGCAGCTACGAGCGCCAGGCGCGGACGATGTCGGGCGAGATTCGCTGGGTGCGCGTGATGCTCGTCCCGGATTTCGGAGCCGACGGCGCGGTCCACGGCCTCTACACGCTGATGCTCGACGTGGACCAGGACCATCGCCTGCGCGAGGCGATCGAACAGCAGGAGTCGCAGCTCCGCTACTTCGCGGAGAACATCCCCGGGCCGATCGCCGTCGTCGACGCGAGCTTGCGCTACGTCTTCGCCAACAAGATGTTCCAGGAGATCCACGGCCTGGGCCTCGACGAGCTCGTCGGGCGCCCGGTGCAGGAGGTGCTGGGCGCCGAGGCCTCGCGGGAGTATTTCGAGCCTTTCGTCGAGAAGCTTTCGCGCGGCGAGACGTGCACCTACGAGCGCCTGGTCGGCGCCCCGGGCCGCGAGCCGCGCTGGCACCTGGTGAAGCTCGCGCCGATCCTCGGCGCCGCCGGCGAGTTCAACGGCTACTACATCGTCGGCAGCGACATCCACGACATCAGGCTCGCGCAGGAGCGCTCGCGCGCCCAGGATGCGCAGCTTCGCCTGTACACCGACAACATTCCCGACGCGGTCGCCTACCTGAATGCCGAGCGGCGCATCCTTTTTGCCAACAAGCACTTCGCCGCCCAGCGCAAGACCACTCCCGAGGCGGTCATCGGCCGCACCACCGCCGAGCTGATGGGCCCGGATGTCGCCGCCTGGATCGCCGAGCGCACGCAGAAGGTCTTCGACCGCGCCGAGGTGGCGACCTACGAGCGCGAGCTGAGGCTCCCGGACGGCTCGCGCCGCTGGCTGCACGTGAAGGCGGTTCCGGACGAGGCCGAGTCGGGCGTGGTGCGCGGCATGTACGTGGTGGCGCACGACATCACCGACGTGAAGCTGGCGCAGGAGCAGCTCGCGATCCGCGAGGAGGAGATGCGCTTCTCCGCGGAGAACATCCCGGAGGCGATCGTGTTCGTGGACCTCGAGCGCGGCTGCACCTTCGTGAACAACGTGTTCCTCGCCACCCGCGGGCTCACGCGCGAGTACGCGCTCGGCAAGATGCCGGCGGAGGTCTATCCGCCCGCGGTGATGGTGGAGCTGCAGCCGCACCTCGACGCCGCCGAGGCGGGGCGCGAATCGGCCTACGAGCGCGAGCTCACGCTGCCCACGGGCGCGAAGCGCTGGGTGCGGGTGCGCATCACGCCGCGGCGCGGACCCCAGGGGCACGTCGTCGGCTACTACGTCGTCTCCACCGACATCCACGAGCTGAAGAAAGTGGAGGAGCAGCTGCGCCACACCCACTCGACCCTCTCGGCGCACTTCGACAACACGCCGCTGGCGGTGATCGAGTCGGATACGCAGCTGCGCATCGTGCGCTGGTCGGGGCAGGCGGAGGCGATCTTCGGCTGGAGCGCGGCCGAGACCCTCGGCCGGGCGCTCGGCAGCTGGCGGCACGTCTACGAGGAGGACGAGCGGGCGGTGGCGGAGATGATCCGCGGGCTGGTGGAGGGGCGCATGCGCCACGCAACCCTGCTGCACCGCAACTACCGCAAGGACGGCTCGGTGATCTGGGTCGAGTGGCACAACTCGGCGCTGCGCGACGATGCGGGACAGGTGATCTCGATCCTGTCCCTGGCGCAGGACGTCTCCTCGCGCATCCTCGCCGAGGAGCGGCTGCAGTTCATGGCGACGCACGACGGGCTCACCGCGCTTCCCAACAGCGTGCTGCTGAACGATCGCCTCGAAGCGGCGCTCGCGCGGGCGAAGCGCGCACGCACGCGCGTGGGCGTGATGTTCCTCGACCTCGACCACTTCAAGGACGTGAACGACACGCTCGGCCACCGCGTGGGCGACGCGCTGCTGAGGGAACTCGCGCGCCGCATCCGCGCATCGCTCCGGCAAAGCGACCTGCTGGCGCGCATCTCGGGCGACGAGTTCGTGGTGCTGCTGGAGGACGTGACCGACGACTACGCGCCCGAGCACGTGGCGCGCAAGATCCTGGACGAGGTGCGCCGCCCGTTCCAGCTCGAGGGCAACGAGATCCACGTGAGCTGCAGCCTCGGCCTTGCGCTCCATCCCGAGGACGGCACCGACGCGGAGACGCTGCTGAAGAACGCGGATGCCGCCATGTACCACGCGAAGGAGCTGGGCCGGAACGGCTTCCGCAGCTTCTCGGCGGAGCTGGGCGAGCGCCGCACGCAGCGCGTGCAGGTGGAGACGGCGCTGCGGCGCGCGCTGCGCGCCGACGAGCTCTCGCTCCACTACCAGCCGATCATGGACCTCGCCACCGGCACGGTCCACCGCGCCGAGGCGTTGCTGCGCTGGCAGGACCCCGAGCGCGGGATGGTGCTGCCGCAGGGCTTCATCCCGCTCGCCGAGGAAACGGGCCTCGGCCACGCGCTCGGCGCCTGGGTGCTCGGCAGCGCGTGCCGCCAGGCCCGCCGCTGGCGCGACGCGGGCCTGGGAGACATCACCGTCTGCGTGAACCTCTCGGCGAGCCAGCTGCGCGACTCGGGCATGGTCGCGGACCTGAAGAAGACGCTCGCGCGCCACGGCTGCGAGCCGGGATGGCTGCAGTTCGAGATCACCGAGACCAGCATGGTGCGCGACGTCGAGGGGGCGAGCGTCGTCCTCGCGCGGCTGCGCGCGCTCGGCGTGCGAATCGCGATCGACGACTTCGGCACCGGCTTCTCCAGCCTTTCGCACCTTCGCCACCTGCGGGTCGACGTCCTCAAGGTCGACAAGGCGTTCGTGGCCGACATCGACGCCGGCACCCGAGGCGCCACCCGTGAGGTCGCCGGCGGCGCCGCGATCGTGTCGGCGGTGATCGGCCTCGCACGCGGGCTCGGCCTGGATGTCGTCGCCGAGGGCGTGGAGAAGCAGTCGCAGATGGACTTCCTGATTCGCGAGGGCTGCCATGCGGGCCAGGGCTACCTCATCTGCCCGCCGCTGCCGGCGCCCGAATTCGAGCGCTGGCTGCAGGCACGCCGCACGGCCGCCAAGCCCAGGGGCCGCGCGCCCGTTCGCAAAGGACGCGTCATTCGGACCGACGGGTAGCGGGCCAGACCGGTTTCTGCGCCCCACTCGAAGCCGGGGAATCCTCGGCGCCACCCGCAGAAACGACGCAGTCAACTACCAGCTGATCGAGACGCGCGCCCCGCCCAGCGGCGACTCCGAGATGTGCGCCTCCCCGCCATGCCACTCGGCCACGCTCTTCACGATCGCCAGCCCCACGCCGCCGCTGTCGCGTCCGCGGCTCCCCTCCAACCGCGTGAACCGCTCGAACAGGCGCTCGCGCTCCGAGGCCGGCACGCCAGGGCCGTCGTCGTCCACGCAGATCACGGTGCGCGGGCCGGAACGCACGACGCTCAAGGTGACCTTGAAGCGCGCATAGCGCACCGCATTGCGCAGCACGTTCACCATCGCGCGCGCCAGGTACTTGGCGTCGCAGGAGAGGCGCTCGGGCAGGTCCGCGGGCGCCTGGATGTCGATCTCGCGGCCCGCCGCGCGCATCTCGTCGTGGGCGCGGCGCAGCACCTCCTCCACCAGGGGGCCATGACGTTGAAGGCGATGGCGATCGGGTGCAGCAGCGAGGACTCGCCGATCTGCGCGCGCACGCCGAAGTCGCCATCGCCCACGCGGGCGGTCGCGGCCTTGAGGCCCTCCAGCTCGCGCCATAGCGGCCGCGGGCTCCCGCGGCAAGAGGGATTCCGCATGCATGGTGGGAAGGTTACTACGCGGCCCACGGGCGCCAGCCGGTGACTTTCCTTCCGCACCTTGCGAATTTGTTACCGGGCTAGGCGCGTTTCACCGTGAGGTGATTGCGGACCTCGCGAACGCCCTTGATGGCGCCCGCGAGCTTCCCGGCCCGGTCGCGCGCCGCCTCGTTGTCGGCGAGCCCGTTCAGGGTGACCACCCCGTCGCGGGTATCCACGTCGATCTTGAGGACGCTGAGGTCCGGGTCCTTGAGGAAATCCGTCTTGATCGACGCAGTGATCGCGGTATCGGCGAGCGCGCCCCGGGTCTGCGCGGAGAGGCCGGACACGGACGTGGTTGGCCCGGCCGTTATCGTCGTGGTCGAGGCATTGCCGTCGGATTTCACCGCCTCCTTCACGCTCGCGGCGACTTTCTCGCTGGCCTCGGCGAGCTTTTCGCCGGTGCGTTCGAGGGCCCTTTCAACCTTCTGCCCGGCAGTGGTGGCGGACCGTTGCGCATCAGCGGTCGCCTGGCGATCGCACGCGGTCACGAAACCGGCAGAAAGGATCGCGCACGCGAGCGCGGAGCGATGGGAAACAGGGCATGGCGTCATGGTTTTGGTGCTCCTGGAGCGATCCTGATCGCTTCCGGTCCCGCTTTGCGTCGGCGCGGGGCGCGTTGTCCTGTCGTCTTGTGCCTACCGGGGGGTGTAGGACAAGTCCCACGGCCGAATCGGACCCTGCTACTCACCAGCCGCGCAGCACTCCGACAGAGCGGGGCGGGCGCCCTGCCTATTCTGGCGAGGTGGGTGCACGGCGCCGCCATGGCCCCGGGATGCCCCGTTCGTGACCGTCAACAACGCCAATTCGTCACTGTCATTTCCAAGGAGACTGCAATGCAAAGCCGTGCCACTTCCAATTCCGTCGAGCGTGATGTCCAGAACGTCGTTTCCGAGGCCCAGGAGCTTCTCAAGACGGTGAAGGACGAGGGCGCGACGCAGCTCGACGCCGTGCGCAACAAAGTGCAGGCGCAGTACGCGGTGGCCGTCGAAAAGTTCGGCGAGATCCAGAGCACCGTGGCCGAAGGCGCGAAAGTCGCCGTGACCAGCACCGACGCGTACGTGCGCGGCAACCCGTGGCGGGCGGTGGGCATCGCGGCCGCTGCAGGGGCGATCATCGGCTTCCTCGCCTCGCGCCGGTAAGAGGTCGCCGTGCTCCGCGAAGCGGGCAACATCGTCGGCGACCTGAGAGGGCTCGCATCGACTGGCGTGCGCGCGGTCCGGACGCGCCTGGAGTTGCTCGGCATCGAGCTGAAGGAGGAGAAGGCGTGGCTGGTGCGCTTCCTGGTGATCGCCGTCACGGCGCTATACCTGGTGACGTTCGGGCTGCTGCTGGGCGTGGCGGCGCTGGTGCTGTTCGCCTCGGAGGCGAACCGTCCCGCGATCCTCGGAATCTGCGCGGCGGTGTTCGTCGCCGCGGGCGCGGGCGCCGGGCTCTACGTCTACAGTGCCTCTAGTAAACGGCACCCGCTCTTCAAGGAGACGCTCGCCGTCCTGAAGGGCGACGAGTCGGGGCTGCAACAACTCCTGCGAGGCACTGGTGACTGAGCTCGAGCAACTCAGGCAGCGACGCGAGCTGGTGGTGCTGGCCGCGGAACTGCAGCGCGCGACTGTCGTGCGGCGCCTGGAGCGCATCCAGGAAAACCCCACGCGCAGGCTGCTGGGGTTCGCGGCAAATCTGGCAAGCCGTCCGGCGCTGTTGTCGCTGGGCACGGCGGCAGTGCGGTACGCGATACGCGCGTACCGAAAGCGTTCCGCTCGATCGAAACACTGAACTTCCAACCACCCGAAAGGAGATTCACATGCTTTACTGGGCTGCCGTTTTCTTCATCGTCGCTCTCATCGCCGCGGTCCTGGGCTTCGGTGGCATCGCCGCCGGTGCCGCCGGTATCGCCAAGATCCTGTTCTTCATCTTCCTGGTGGCGTTCGTGGTCTCCCTGCTGATGGGTGTCTTCCGCCGCTCGGCATAAGGGAGTCCGCAATGATCAAAGCTAGACATGTTGCCGTA
>JBKJTM010000207.1:0-3063 GCA_046590805.1 Usitatibacter sp. | reverse complement strand
TGCGAGGACGAGGGCCGGTGCGGGAACCGGCGACCCGCGGTGACCGCAATGCCCCTGCTACTCGATGGGAGTCGCCGGTTCCCGCATCAAGCGCCCCGAGAACTCACGCCTGCAGTTTCCAGGGTGGGCGAGGCGGCGTCTCCCACAGCGCCCACGTCCCCGGAAATCAGTGAAGAACCTTTTTTTTGACTTTCCTAAGCCGCTTCCTGATGCGAGTGGATCGCGAGCCCGCCATGCTCCCGCATGGTGTGGAAGCCGATATGCGGCCAGATCTCCTTCGCGGCGCGCAGCTCCGACTGGTGCGTATAGAGCACCGCAGGGGCATCGACCACGTCGTAGGCGACGCGATAGCCGTTCGCCTCGATGAAGCGCTCGAGCTCCGCGGCGTCGGGGGCCGTCACCCAGCGCGCCAGACGGTAGTTGCTGGGCGTCATCCGCGCGCGCGCCTGGTACTCGCCCTCGAGGCGATGGGCGACGACATCGAGCTGCAGCGGCCCGACAGCGCCCAGTAGCAGCGGCCCGCCCTGGTGCGGCCGGAAGACCTGGATCGCGCCCTCCTCGCCCAGCTGCTGCAAGCCGGTGCGCAGCTGCTTGTTGCGGATCGGATCGGCGACCTCCACGTTGTGGAAGATCTCCGGCGCGAAGAACGGCAGCCCGGTGAACTGCAGCGTCTCGCCCTCGGTCAACGTGTCGCCGAGCTGCAGCACGCCGCGATTCGGCAATCCCACGATGTCGCCCGGATAAGCGTCCTCGAGGATCTCGCGACGCTGGGACAGGAACGACACCGCGCTGGAGGTCTTGACCTCCTTGCCGGTGCGCGCGAGCTTCAACTTCATGCCGCGCTCGAACCGTCCCGAGCAAACGCGCACGAAAGCCACGCGGTCGCGATGCGCCGGGTCCATGTTCGCCTGGATCTTGAACACCACCCCGGTGAAGGCTTCCTCGGTAGGCTCGACCACGCGCTGCACCGCGGTCTTGGGCCCCGGTGCCGGAGCCATCTCGACGAGGGCATCCAGCACCTCCTGCACGCCGAAATTGTTGATCGCCGAGCCGAAGAACACCGGCGTCTGGCGGCCCGACAGGAACGCGTCGCGGTCGAACTCATGCGTCGCGCCCCGCAGCAACTCGATCTCGTCGCGCGCCTGGGAAAACGCCTCGCCATAGCGCTCGGCGATGACGGGATTCGCGATCCCCTCGATCACCTCGATGTCGCCGCCGGTGCGATCCTCCCCGGGCTTGAAGACGCGCATGCGGTCGCTGCGGATGTCGAAGACGCCGCCGAAGCGCTTGCCCATGCCCACGGGCCAGGTGAAAGGCACCGTCGGGATCTTGAGCACGCGCTCGATCTCGTCGAGCAGGTCCAGCGGCGGCTTGCCCTCGCGGTCCAGCTTGTTGATGAAGGTGATGATCGGCGTGTTGCGCGCGCGACAGACTTCCAGCAGCCGGATGGTCTGCGATTCCACGCCGTTCACCGCGTCGATCACCATCAGCGCCGCATCCACCGCGGTGAGCACCCGATAGGTGTCCTCCGAGAAGTCCTGGTGGCCCGGCGTATCGAGCAGGTTCACCACGTGCGCGCGATATTCCATCTGCATCACCGAGCTCGCGACCGAGATGCCGCGCTGCTTCTCGATCTCCATCCAGTCGGAGGTCGCGTGCCGGGTCGCCTTGCGCGCCTTCACGCTGCCGGCGATGTGGATCGCGCCGGCGAAGAGGAGCAGCTTCTCGGTGAGGGTAGTCTTGCCGGCGTCCGGGTGCGAGATGATCGCGAAGGTGCGGCGCTTGGCCGTCTCGGCGACAATGGCGGGTGAGTTCATTAATCGCGATTTTACAGGCTCCCGCATGCGATCCCGAATCCTGGTAGCGCTCTCGACGGCACTCTGCCTATTCCTTGGTTGCATCGCGCACGCAGCGCCCGGAGACCGCGATCCGGCATTCGGAGTCGACGGCCTCGCACAAGTCATCATCGGCGAGAGCGACGATGTGCTCACGGCGCTGGTCCGGCGGACCGACGGACGGATTGTAGCGATCGGGCGCAGCGGCGACGACATCGCGCTCGCCGGCTACCTCGCCAGCGGCGCTCTCGACCCGTCCTTCGGACGCAGCGGCCTCGTGACGCACCGCGTGATCGGCACCTGGCTGCAGCCGGTGGCGGCGGCCCAGCAGCCCGACGGCAGGATCGTGGTGCTCGCCAACTGTGCGGAGACGGCATGCGTCTTTCGCTTCAACACCGACGGATCCATCGATCCATCGCTCGATCCGAAAGCCGCCCACTTCCCGTCAAAAACATTTGCTTACGGCGCCAGTGCCCTCGCCTTGCAATCCGATGGCCGCGTGCTTCTCTCGACAGTCGGTTCGACAGCGACCCGATTCGGGGTCTTCCGCTTGCTGCCCGACGGCCAGATCGACACCACATTCGGCGTAGGGGGCCGCGCTGACGCGCAGGCCGGGGTTTCGCATACACCCGGCGGAGTGCTCGTTCAGCCCGATGGAAGGATCGTGGTGACTGCCAATGCGCGGTACGGCACCACCACGGAAATCGCCGCGGCCCGTTTCAGCCGTGAAGGGACCGTGGATCCGAGCTTCATCTTCGACAGGGTAGCGGGCGCTGGCCATGCGCTGGCGTTGCAGGCCGACGGCAAGCTGGTGATCGCCGGGTGTGGCGCGGAACCCGCCTCCGCGGCGGCGGTTTTCCGCTTCAATCAGGACGGATCTCCGGACCGTGGTTTCGCCTCTTCCGGGGTCGCGCTTCAGCTCGATTTGCAGTGCGCTGCGTCACTTGCGCTACGCCAGGATGGAGGCTTGAACGTCGGCATCGCGTCGCAGAACGGCCTCCCCACCTTTTCCGGAGCGGTGCTCCAACTCAACGCCAACGGCGCGCTCGATCCGTCTTTCGGCACGGGCGGCCGGGCTTCGTTCGCCAGTGGCGGCCAAGATGCCGTGCGTGCCGTGCTGGTCCAGGCCGACGGCAAGGTCGTAGCGGGTGGCGAGAAGTGGAGCCGGGATTTCGCGCTCGTTCGCTATACGTCAGCGGGTGCCATCGACGCCGGCTTTGGAGGCGGC
>JBKJTM010000199.1:0-3312 GCA_046590805.1 Usitatibacter sp. | reverse complement strand
TTCGACATCGCCGGTAATGCGCCGGGAACCGGTTACGACCAGGTGACCGTGGCCGGCACGGTGACGCTCGCCCCCAATACCTCTCTCTCCGTCACCATGAGCCCGAGCTGGGTGCCGACCAAGGGCGAGACGTACGTGTTCATCGACAATCGCGGCTCCCAGCCGATCGGCGGCATCTTCAGCGGAATGCCCGAAGGCAGCATCGTCACGCTCCTGAACGTCTATGGGTTCCGGCTGAGCTATGTGGGGGGGAGTGGAAACGACGTGGTCCTAATCTCTCTCAACGGAAAGGACCCGACGAATACGATGCTCCTCTCCTCGGCGAACCCTTCGATTCCGGGCCAGGCAGTCACGTTCACCGCGAACGTGATCGGATCGGTGCCTGCGCATTCGCCGACGGGCAGTATCTGGTTCAAGGATGGAACGACGGTTCTTGCCATTGTGACCCTGTCCGGGGGCACCGCTACCTACACGAATTCGTCGTTCGCGAACGGAGCCCACTCGATTACTGCCGAATACCGAGGTGATGCCTTCAACGGCGGCAGCAGCTCGCCGGTTGTCATCCAGACAGTTAGCGTCGAAGGGAGCACTCCGACCGGAACCGGCGTGGAGGTCGCGGTCAATACCACGTTGCCCTCCGGAGCCACGACCACGATCGACATCCAGTTCGCTAACGTCTCTTCTGGCGGGACGACCACGGTGACCGCTACGACCGCCGGTCCCACCCCGCCCACGGGGTACCAGCTCGGAAACCCGCCGGTGTACTTCGACGTGGTGACCACGGCGAGCTTCTCCGGCGCCGTGACACTCTGCTTCGGATGGACCGAGGGGCAATTCAGCAACGAGGGGAATATCGCACTCTTCCATTTCGTGAGCGGACTCTGGGAGAACGTGACCACGTTGCTGGATCCGGTCAACAACCTGGTTTGTGGCCGGACTACTTCGCTGTCCCCGTTCGCATTGATGGAGCAGCCGGCGGTGCCGCAGACGATCTCGTTTACCGCCCCGGCTTCTGCAGCCTACGGTTCGGTGTTCCCGGTAAGCGCGACGGCATCCTCGGGGCTGTCCGTCTTCGTTGCCGCGAGCGGTGCCTGCTCGATTGCCGGCAATAACGTGACGATGACGGCCGCGAGCGGGGCCTGCACGCTGACGGCGTCGCAACCGGGCAACGGCAGCTTCCTTGCCGCGCCGCCCGTGGTGCGCACAGTAGCCGCCACCAAGGCGTCGCAATCCATCGACCTGCTGGGCGTGCCGGTCTCGGCGGTGTATGGATCTGCATTCTTCGTCTCGGCCAGTGCCACTTCGGGCGCGGCGGTCGCGATCGCGGCATCGGGGGCGTGCAGCATCTCGGGCGGCACTGTCACGGTGACGAGTGGTGTCGGTTTATGCACCCTTACCGCAACCCAGGGCGGAACCGCCAACCACCAGCCCGCGAACACGGTGCAGGGCGTCCCGGTCTCGCCGCGCCACATCGGCGTTGTCGCGCACCACAAGAGCAAGTTCGTGGGCAATCCCGATCCGGCGCTCACCTATTCGGTCCAGGGAACACTGGTCGCAGGAGACGTCTTCGTCGGCGCCCTGTCGCGGCAGGCCGGTGAGATGCCGGGCAGGTTCGCGATTGGGGTGGGCTCCCTTGCCCTCGGTGCGAACTATGCAGTCGCGTTCACGGGCGACGTCCTCGACATCGTGGAAGTCCTGGTGACCGGGCCGTCAGACGCAATCGCCCGCGGCACATCGGCGACGCTGAGCGCGCGGTACGCCGACGTGGGCTCGGTGGCCACGCCACGGTGCACGGTCGACTGGCGCGAGGCGGCTTTCCCCGGATCGGCGGAGGGCACGGTGGTGAAGAGCGGCGGCGAGTGGGTGTGCACTGCGTCGTACTCCTATTCTTCCGCGAACGTGTATGCGCCCGTCGTGACCATCATCGACTCCGAAACGGGCGCAGCATCGCGCGCGTTCACGTACGTGGTCGTTTACGACGCGACTGCGGGCTGGGCCACTGGCGGTGGCTGGATCAACTCTCCTGCCGGGGCCTATGCTGCGAATGCCGCCGTTGGCGGCAAGGCGTCGTTCGGTTTCACGTCCAAGTACGACACCGGCGCGCAGGTCCCGAAGGGCAATGTCGAGTTCCACCTCCACGACGCGGACTTCACGTTCCGGAGCTCGGCATTGGAATCGCTCGTCGTCTCCGGGGGCAGGGCGCAACTGTCGGGCACCGGCACCGTGAAGGGCGTCGGCGACTACGGCTTCGTGCTCATCGTTTCGGACGGTAACGGGCCGAGCAACCCTGGGCAAATGCGCATCAGGATCTGGTCCCGCGGCAGCGGAGCTGTCGCCTACGACAATGCCCCTGGGCCACAGGATCTGGGTGCTTCGCCACTCACAGCGCTGGGAGGCGGCTCGATCTCGATCAAGTGATCGTGAGAGCCCCGGCTTCGGCCGGGGATCTCTTTCATCTTTGCAGGCAGAATGTCCATTCCATCCCGAATGCGGCGACGTCATGACCAAGCCCGTCACTCCCCAGGACATGTTCGACCTCTGGCAGAAGATGGTGAATCCGGGGGCCTACCCGCTGCAGAGCCTCATGTTCCCGGTGCTCGATCCCAAGGAGATCGAGAAGAAGATCTCGGAGCTCGAGGTGGTCGAGCACTGGCTCAAGGCGAACCTCAACATGCTGCAGCTCTCGATCAAGTCGCTCGATTTCCAGAAGGGCATGCTGAAGGGTGGCGAGAAAGCGCGCGCCGCGTTCGAGGCCGGGCAGCCGACCGAGGGCGGCGACATGCCCAACCCCGCGATGTGGGCGTGGAACATGATGGCGCAGGCCGGCATGGACGCGATGGAAAGCGCGGGCAAGGCGGCGAAGGACGTGGCGCCGGCGAAGCCCGCCGCGAAGAAGCGCAGGAAAGCCGCACCCTAGTTACTTCTCGTAGAGCGTGAACGAGGCGTCCCAGTCGTCGCCCGGCGGGCTGGCCTCGAGATCGCGGATGTAGCCGAGGTAGATCGACACCAGCCGGCCGTATCCGGATTCGTTGGCGAGCGACTCCATCCTTAGCTTCGCCTCCTGCCAGCGGCGCGCGCGGAAATGCGCCAGCGCCGTTTCCCAGCGCGCGAGGTTCTCCATGTCGCGCGGCGCCACGTTCCCCTCGCGACCCAGCGGCTCGAAGATCCGCTCCGCTTCCCGCCGGCCGCGCACGCGCACCTTGTCGAGCTCGCGGAACACGATGCCGGTGACGCTCTCCCGCGTGCGGCTGCCGCAGACGATCGGCACCAGGTAGCGCTTGGTGAGGCCCTCGAGGCGCGCGGCGAGGTTCA